>JANJTG010000299.1 GCA_024711265.1 Bdellovibrio sp.
TGTTATTTTGCACGAATCAATATTGGCGAGGCCCGGTAAGGGTGTCAATGCGCTGGATGCCAGAGACCGTCTCCTGACCAAAGCTTAGACACCCGTTTTGCATTTGTCTGCAATCAGGCCCAGGTCATCATGGCATCGTCCCTGCAATCTTTCACCTCTAGGAGAGTGTCCTATGTCTATTGCTATTCGCCCTATGCTCGGTATTATTGCAACGGTTCTGTTGGCAAGCCCCGCCTTCGCCAATAACAACGCCTCGGTCACCTCCTCGACTATGGTCGTACAACCCACCAAAAAAGAAGGCCGTATCTGGAGTGGTTTTGTGAATGTCAGCCGCTCTACCAGCCTTTACGACTTTCAAGATGGGACTCGCAAGGACGGCATCGACTATATGACTCGTCTCAATTTGAAACTCAGCAGTGACTACTCGGTACGCGTGCAGGGTGGGTATTCTCAAGATCTGAATTATCCTGAATCCAACGACTTTTCCGACACCTCCGTCAATCTTCAGCGCGCCCCCAAAGAAGTCGGGCAAACCTTTTTGATCGGGTATCGTGTGGGAACAGGTATTCCCACTTCGAAAGACTCTCACACTCGACAAAACCTTCTAGGCTCCTTGTCCACGGGGTTGAATGTCTTGATCAATCCCGATCGCCTTATCACGGGACTTGAAGTTGCCGGTGGCCTCTCTGCGGGACGCAACTTTCACCAATACGAAACGGCTTTGGATGGACGCGTGAACACTCAATATTCCTCCAGTCAAACTCTCTCTTTAAGCTATAGCTTCCAGTCGGGAATTTCTCTTTCGGCAGAATTTATACACCGAAACACTTGGTCTTATGAAAATGTGATGAGAACCTCTTTTGAAATGTCTCAAGAGCTTGGATATCAACTCAATCCAACTTGGGCTTTGGCCGTTGGCCACAGCAATTCAGGTTCGACATTAAAACCCAACGGATCTGATTCCAATATTCAAGTTATGGATGATAACAACTCTTTGGTTTATGGTTCTTTCACTGCCATTTTCTAAAGGATCGTTATGCGTCGATGGCTGGTTCTGTTCCTCTTCATTCTAAGTTTCCAGCCCTTCGCCTTCGCGCAAAGCTCCGCACCGATTGATCTTGTCTTTGATATTGATTGGACGACTTTTTATTCCGTAGAGGAATCCCAGAAAGACGATAAAACCCTGTTAGTCGAAGAAAAACTCTATCGGCCGACGGATCATCTGGGCGAAGTCATTCAAACCCTCTTACAAAAACATCCTGAGATTCGAATCAGCTTCTTTAGTGGCGGCGAACGAACGCGCAACGAGGTGCTCTTAAGTCAAGTGCGGCTTCCCGACGGACGAAGCCTTAAGGACATCGCTCATAAAATACTCTCGAAGGAACATCTGACAGTCTTATCTCAAGATGAGACCTTGCATTTTTCTGTGCGCAACAAGAAGGTTCTGGATGCCCATCTCCCTGATTGGAATCCCCAAAGAACTCTTCTGATTGACGATCAACCGGAATTTGCCAGACCACCCCTGAAGGCTGTTTCCTCTTTGGGACTTTTCAACTTCCAAAAACAGTTTAATCCAGAACTGGTTTCACAAAAGTACTTCCCTCCCTCTGAAGGCGATTGGCACATCGAACGAAAGAAAGCTCTTCTGTGGTTACGAATGATTGAGGCGTCCCTTCAAGAGGCTGACAGATCCGGACACAACTTTTCCGATGTCACCGAGACGACGTGGAAAAGCTATAAGAGCCGCACCTGTCAGCAAATCTTCGCATTCTAATGTTGATGGACCAGATCTTTGAGAGTCACTAAATACTGACACGAAGCTGTGTCATACTCGACGACATAAGACTGCGGATAATACCCCTCCATCGGAAACACCAACGGCGAAGGAACAGCCTGTTCAAACTTTGTATTCGTCAAAAGAAAGTCTCTGGTCACCATCGGCTCCACGAAGATCATTTTGGCATTGTAGAATCCGTAAATTAAGGTCGACGTAAAGGTTTGTCCGTTATACTCAGGAGAACGAGGATCCACCCAGTGCCAACCCATTTGCGGAACCCCCTCAGGAGTTGGAACGTAATAAGAGGGAATCTCGTCGGCATCTGGCTGCATAAGACAGACATCCCGATCATCGCCCATACAACTGATCGCTTCTCGCTGTTCATTGGAAATGAAATAAAAATGGAAATCAAAATGAGGAAGTCCGTAAATATTGTCGGGCTCATGTCCATGAGGATTCCAATCGACCATCATGTGATTGTAGGGGGGAATGTTCAGCACGGAAGGCAACGTGACCGTATAAGATGCCGGATTGTCCTGAGGCAAGCCCTGCAGAGCTTCTTTTGAAAGAGCCAACCCCACCTTCAGGGGATTCCCATTTTCATCAATATCGGCAAAAGCTCGCACCGTTCCTTGTCCCACCCCCACTGATTGCCCATAGACCACAAACGCGCGCGCATTGAGGCCCGCAAATAACAAACAACAAAATAAAATAAGTTCTTTCATACACCCCTCCTTGGTTTTGAGCCCACAGGATAAGGCGAAGATCACCTCTCTGGACAAGTCCGGAAAGAAGCTCCCTGCCTTAAAACAATCCGCCGCCCTTGTCCGCTGAGAGCTAACAACAAATCGTCTCATTCTGAGATTTGCGGGAATTGTCCCCTGTTCAAACTTTAAACGCCTTGCACGCCTGAAATGCGATTGGTTGAGGCCCGCTCCACCCCGACCGTGGCACTGTCAGTGCATTTATATCCTTTCAGGAGAGAGTCTTTGCCCGTAGACCCATATATTCGATGTGGGATTAGGGGCAGTGACAATTTAGGAATGGAGAGAACTATGACTCACAGATCTCAATACGCAAAGGCCCTGACTGCACTTGTCGCCTTAGCCCTCTTTGTAACGGGTTGTACAAAGAAAAGAGATGCTTCCCTACCAGAAGACGCTCAAGAGTCTATCTTTGCGATCTCTGATTTCGGTGATCTTCAGACCGAAAACAGTCAAATGAAGGTCGCCACCGACGAGCGTCTTTCCACTTTGAGTTTGGGTGAGTCTTCCAAAGCCACCGCCGAAAAAGGTGTGGTCGCCGTCACTGACGTGGAAGTTCCTAACCGTCTTAAATTCATGTTTAAAGGTCTTGAAATGACAGGACAAGCGGGCCGCTCCTACCCGATCACTCTCTCTGTCGATAAACAATTTGTCACTGCTTATAAGATCGTGAACGACGCTTCAGAACTTTCGATTCTTGAGAAACAACTCGCTCAAGTTAAAGATGAAGTTCTTTTGCAAAAACAACTGCAAAAAACCAAGGACAACGCCAAGGTTAAGTCTTTGATGGCCAGCCTTAAGGAAGTTCGCGCTCAAAAAGCAGCCGCTCTGACCAAGAAGAACTCAAGTGTGTTGGTTCCTCTTTTCAAATTCAAGGTCAATAGCTACGGCGTCTTGCAAAGATCTAAAAACGAACTTAAGGAAGAAACTTCCACTTTGCGAATGAAGACGACCGACTGGTCTGACGCCACTCATATCCAAATCT
>JANJTG010000317.1 GCA_024711265.1 Bdellovibrio sp.
TTCACGCCCAAGGGGTTTTTCACAAAGCCTCCATCGGACGCGGAGCCACAAAAACAACACATTCAGAAATTCGCGGAGACCTCACCCTCTGGATTGACACAAACTCCGCCACCCCTCTTCAACAAGATCTTCTTTCCTCCCTCAACACTCTCCAAGAACGCCTAAATCAATCCTTTTATTTGGGCCTCAAAAGATTCGAAATTCATTTTGCCCTATACCCTCCAGGAGCTGGTTATGATAAACACCTTGATAACCATCGAGGTTCCGGGGCTCGAAAGATCACTTTCATTCTCTACCTCAATGAACACTGGCAAAAAGGACATGGCGGAGAGTTGAGTCTTTATCAACCTGATCACGAAGACATCTTGATCAGTCAGATCGAACCCCGACTTGGAACAGTTATGCTCTTTCGCAGTGACCTCTTCCCTCATCAAGTCGAGAAGAGTAATCAGCCCCGCCTGAGTATCACAGGCTGGTTTAGGGACGATGCATCATGAAGTCGCTGTTTTCCGAAGTTGTTTTCACCCGCTTTCACGCTCGCATTATTGTTCTTCTGTGCTCTTTAATGGCGGCTCTTTTGGGTCTTCTGGGGCCTTTTTTTCAAAAAGAATTCATCGACCAATTGACTGGAGTGCAAAGTCGACTGCATTTCATTCATTTTGAAAACCCCATCGCATATGTCGTTGGCGCCTTTTTATGTGTTTTATTGGCTCAAGGCTTCTCTCAACTGACAAACTTTTTGAGCGTTCGCGAAGCCCTCTTCATGCAACGAGTTTTTGCAAAACGCCTTTACGATAAAACTCTCCATTTGCAAGTCGACACCATGAGCGGAAAACCTGTCGGTGAAATCGTTCAGCTCTATGCCACCGATGTTCAAGGCGCCACGGTCTTTTTGGATCAGACCTTGCCTGCGGGGTGCTCGACTCTATTCCCTCTTATCTTAGCCCCGTTCGCCATCTCCCTTCTTTTTGATATTCCGCTATGGCCCACGGTGATCTTGATGCTCGCGATCGCCTCCCTCAATACCTTCATGGCCTTTCGCCAATCCAAGTTCTTTTATCGCTTCAAACAATTGGCCGGGGAACGCATCGGTTTGGTGAACGAGTGGATTCAAAATATCCGCACCATCCGCATTCTGGGATGGACCCGTCACTTTGAAAGCAACATCTTCGCTAAACGCATTGTCGAAACTCGCAATCGCGTTCTGATGGTGACCAATGGTCAGATCATGAATGCGATTTCGTCATCGATCACCTTCGTTCTGAATGTGGTGGCCTTGGGAACATTGGTGCTTTATTCAAAACACCAACTGACCAGCGGCGAACTTTTGGCGCTTCTTTGGATTGTTGGCGTCTTTTTGACTCGTCCGTTTCGACAAATGCCCTGGTTTTTTACGTTTGCCTTTGACTCGTGGACTTCTTTAAAGCGCCTCGAGAGTTTCTTGGGAACAAAAAACAATGAAACCGCGGCGTCCAAGGACATTTCACCTTATCACAAAGAGCAAGACGACAAGTACGCGGTGCAAGTTCACAATTTGAATCTGATCATCAGCGGGCGGAAGATTCTTTCCAATATTGATCTAAAAATTGCCCACGGGGAATTTGTCGCGGTCGTCGGCGAAGTGGGTGCTGGAAAATCCATGCTGCTGCTTTCTTTATTAAGGGAAACCGGCGCTCATTTTGACTCTTACTTTCTGGGCGATAAAGACGCCCTGAAAATTCCTTTAGATGAAGTCCGCGCTTATTACGCCTACGTTCCCCAAGAGGGATTTATCATGAGCGCCAGCCTTCGTGAAAACGTGGCCTTCCTTTACGATATCGAAGCCGAAAGAGATCCGCTCATTGAAGAGTCTTTGCATTTAGCGCAATTTGATCTGAACACCGAACGCGTTGAAAAAGGTCTCAGCACCGAAATTGGCGAACGCGGAGTCAACCTTTCTGGCGGCCAACGCCAGCGCGTGGGACTTGCACGAGTTCACTTTCACAAAGCTCCGATTTTACTGCTGGATGACTGCTTAAGTGCGGTGGACGTGGATACCGAGCAAAAACTTTTCGAACAGCTTCTTCTGGGATCTTGGAAAAACCGCACCCGTCTGCTGGTCACTCATCGCCTAAGCGCCCTGCATCGCGTGGATCGCATTCTTTTCATGGAAGAAGGTCGCATTGTTGACCAGGGAAGTTTTGAAGAGCTTCTTGCGCGCAATCAAAAGTTCCGCGAGTACACCACCACCGTTGCCAAAGAGGCCAGCGAGAAAAACCAGGAGGTTTCAAATGTCTAAAAAAACGACAAAGACCTCCACTCAGCCAAAATATCTTTCCGATGGAGACATCAAAAAAGAAGGTGGTTACAGCAAAACGCTTTTCGAAACACTGAAGTTTGCCTACAAACCTTTCTTGGGAAGAATCTTTTTATGCCTGTTCCTGGGAATTCTGGGGCGGGGTCTTTTGCTGGCCAACACCAACGTGATCGGGCTATGGGTTGATACTTTGACAGGACGCCCGAATCTGTTGTCGGGATTTAATTCGACTCACTTCGTGATTCTTTTATTTATAATGACCCTTGCTGGATTTATTTCGACTTTGATTTTCCGGGTTAGTTTTTCCCGCCTTTCGGCGCAAGCTATTTCCAGTTTTTACGATGAAGTGACTTTGCGAACTTCGCGACTGCCCATGAGTTTCTTTGATATCACTCCGGCCGGAAGAATCATCACTCGTTTTTCCAGTGACTACGGCAACGTCTTTCGATTGTTCGGAGGTCCACTAGCCGAATTCATCTCGATCATTTTTGATCTTACGATGATGATCATTCTAATTACCATCGCCAATCCTCTATATCTGATTTTTGTCGGATTCATTGGCGTGATGAACTATCTGATCTACAAACTGAATCAAGAAAAACTGCGCACCTCCCGACGCGAGCTCTCGGCCAGTCGTTCTCCAAGTATCGCGCATTTTGCGGAAACGACCCAAGGCGCCAGCACTATTCGTTCGTTCCGTCGCCAGAAGTCTTTTGGCGAGCGTTTTGAACGACTGGATCGCTATTTCCTTTCGCAAAAAATGAACACCACTAAAAACGTCTTGGCCTTTTCATTCCAAATGAACAGTTTGACAGCCTTGTTGCTTTTGATCACAGGTGTATCGGCTTACTTTATGGTGGAAAAAGGTTGGGCCACCGTGGGTTCCGTGGGCGTGGCATTTAGTTTTATCGCTCTTTCTGGAAACACGGTGCAGATGTTTTTTGAGTGGCTCACGCAGTTTGAAGAAGCCATGATCGGTGTCGAGCGCCTGGATCAATACATGCGCATGGAGATGGAAAAAGGCAGTCACCTTCCCTCCTCAAGCAAATTCGCCACGGGACATCCGATTTACTCGGAATCCGTTGAACGCTACTTGTCTCATCGCCGTCTGACGGAAGAGCGCAGTGCCTCGGTGCAAGTTCAAGATGTGTGGTTCCGCTACCGCGAAGATCTTCCTTGGGTCTTGAAGGGCGTGAACTTTGAAGTAAAACCCGGGGAACGACTGGGCATTGTTGGTCGAACGGGCTCAGGAAAATCGAGTTTGATTCAAGCTCTTTTCTACCTCTACCCCGTTGATAAGGGTCAGATTGCCATCAACAACCATCTTCCGAAATTGGCGGAATCGTCTTCGGGCGTGGACCTCAACCTCTATCGCCAATCGATGGCTTTTATTGCTCAAGAGCCGATTTTGTTTCAAGGCTCTTTGCGCTTTAACCTGGATATCCAAGACAGTTTGCCTGACGATAAACTTTGGGCTGTTTTGGAGCAAGTGGGTCTGCGTACCTGGGTCGAGACCCAGGCCGGAGGTCTTAATATGAAGATTGAAGAGCGTGGTAAAAATCTCTCCCTCGGAGAACGCCAGCTTCTTTGTATGGCTCGTTGTCTGTTGCAGGAAGCTCCTATTGTGATCATGGATGAGGCCACCAGCTCCGTCGATCCCCAGTCGGAAGAGATCATGGTCAAGGCCACAGAAGAGTTCTTCTCGGATCGAACCCAGATCATTATCGCTCACCGGCTTTCCACTTTGGCGAAGTGTGATCGCATCCTCTGGCTGCAAAACGGTGAGATTGTCGCTTTGGGACCAACCCAAGAGGTCCTTCCTCGCTTTAAAAATACAGAACTGGTCTAAAAATAAATTTGCCGCTGCCGATGAAAAGGAGTATCTCATCGGAGCAACTTTGACTTCCTGGCGAGCACGGAGCGGTGATGGACCATAACAACCAAAACCTAGAAGAAACACACGACCAAAACTCCATGCTCAATCTTTCTGAGACCTGGTCCGCACTATCCCTTGACGAACGTCGTGACAAATTCAAAGCCCTGCCGCGCACCGAAGCCGAGGAGCTTTTTTTAAGCCTTAAGACCCACGACCAAGCCGAGCTGATCTCGGAAGCGTCCCCCTTGGAAAAACGCTCGTGGATTCGTCTGCTCGCTCCGGATGACGTGGCCGACTTAATCCAGGAAATGGGTCTGGACTGCAAAGAAGACCTCTTGTCTCTTTTGGACCCACAGACCAAACGTGAAGTCACCGCCCTTTTAGCCTATGCGGAAGACGCGGCCGGGGGACTCATGAGTTCTCGCTTCGTACGCCTGCGCCCTGACATGAGTGTGGATGAAGCGATTAGCTACATTCGCATCCAAGCTAAAACCCACGTTGAAACAATTTATTACGCCTATGTTCTTGATTCCGAACAGCGCCTCTTAGGTGTGGTTTCCTTCCGTGAACTTTTTTCCGCAGGCCCCGGCAAAACCATCAACGAAATCATGCACACCGATATTCTCAAAGTTCCACCAGAAATGGATCAGGAACAGATCGGTCAAATTTTTTCCCAGCAAGATCTGATGGCGGTTCCCGTTGTGGACGAACATGGTGTGATGAAAGGGATCGTCACGTTCGATGACGTGGCAACTGCGATTCAAGAAGAGGCCACAGAGGATATTCATAAGATCGGTGCCGTAGAAACCCTGGATGCACCGTATTTGAAGATCTCGATGTTTGAAATGTTAAAAAAGCGCGGCGGTTGGCTGATGATTCTTTTCCTCGGGGAAATGTTCACCGCCACAGCCATGGCCTTTTTTGAAGATGAATTGGCGAAGGCCGTTGTACTTTCTATGTTTATTCCGCTGATCATCAGCTCCGGAGGGAACTCCGGGTCCCAAGCCTCTACTTTGATTATTCGCGCTATTGCTCTGCGCGAAGTCCGCCTGCGTGACTGGTGGCGCGTTTTAGGACGAGAGCTTGTTACCGGCATCTGCCTGGGAACATTGCTAGGATGTATTGGTTTTATTCGTATTATGCTGTGGCCTAACCGTGAATCCCTGTACACAGCTCACTATATGTTGGTTGCCGCCACGGTTTGCGTCAGTGTGATCGGCGTTGTGCTGTGGGG
>JANJTG010000321.1 GCA_024711265.1 Bdellovibrio sp.
AAAAACCTTCGTCGCCTTCGTGATGAAGGAAAGACCATTCTGATCATCACTCACAAGCTCAAAGAAGTGATGAGCTTAACCGACTTCGTCACTGTTTTTCGCGCAGGCCGCGTTGTGGGACAGAAAAAGACCTCCGAAACCAGCGCTGACGAACTAGCGGAAATGATGGTAGGGCGCCGTTTACAAAAAGCCCAAGAGCGCGAGACCCTCGTTGATCCGAGCAAAGTCCTTTTACGATTCGACAATGTTTCGGCAAAGCTGGGAAATCACTCGATTCATGAAATCCAATTGCACGTTCACTCTAAGGAAATCGTAGGCATCGCTGGCGTTGAGGGGAATGGGCAAGATCTTATTATTCGCAGTCTTCTGGATTCCTCTTCTCTTGATAAGAGGTCATTAACCGGTCAGGTGTCCCACAACGGCACCTTAGGATCCTTTCCCGAAGATCGGCTCAGACTAGGTGTGCTTCCCTCTCGCCCCGTGTACGAAAACTTCATTCTGGGACAGCAAAAAAGTTCTCTTTTTTCACGCGGCATCTTTCTTAAGGTGAAAGAGATTATTTCCAAAACTCAAGAACTCATGAACACCTACGATATCCGTCCACACAATCCTCTTTTAAGTTTCGAAAAGCTTTCGGGTGGCAATCAACAAAAGTTGGTCGTGGCTCGCGCTCTTTTTCAGAAACCACAGGTCGTCGTTGCCGCACAACCCACTCGCGGGGTTGATATTGGTGCCATTGAGTTCATTCACAATGAACTTCGCGCCGCTCGCGATGAGGGCGCGGCGGTTCTCCTGATTTCCTCTGAATTGGATGAGTTGATGGCGCTTTCAGATCGCATCGTCGTTCTTTACAAAGGACGTTTGGTGGCGGAGTTCTCGCGATCTCAATTTGACGAAGTGGCCCTTGGAAGAGCCATGGGATGTGGGAAATGAGACGTCTACTTGGTTTTATAATTGGACTTATTGCCGCTCTTCTCTTGACCCTGTTTGCCGGGGAAAATCCTTGGAATATTTTTTTGATTCTCACAAAGAGTGCCTTTGGTTCAATGTACGATCTGGGATTGACTCTTTCCTATACAACTCCGCTTATTTTCTGCGGACTCTCAGTCGCTATTGGCTTCCATGCGGGTCTTTTCAATATCGGGGCGGAAGGTCAGCTCACAATGGCTGTGGTGACGGCCGCCGCTGTGGGAGTTTTATTCCCTGACGTTCCATTTCCTTTAGCACCACTTGTGGCCTTCAGTGCAGCTCTTACAGTCGGTGCTTTCTGGGGATGGATCGCGGGCTGGTTGCGCGCTTATCGTGGAAGCCATGAGGTGATTATCACGATTATGCTGAACTTCATCGCGGCGGGATTGGCCAGTTGGTTCACGCTCAAAGTGATCCCTAATCCACATTCACAGAATCCAGAAACTGCCTTGGTGTCTTCAAACTACCTGTTTAAGGACTACGATCTGATCGCCCGCCTATTCCCAGACACGCCAGCCAATGCCTCTTTGGGATTTGCGGTTGTTTTCGCTTTTTTGATGTGGATATTCCTCTGGAAAACCACGTGGGGTTTTGAATTAAGGGCCGTGGGTTCGAACCCCGAAGCGGCTCATCGCGCGGGAATTTCTGAAAAGAAAATGCAAATGCTTGCCATGGCTTTGGCCGGAGCCCTCGCAGGTTGCGTGGCCCTTTCGGAAGTTTTGGGAAGTGCTGGCCAATATCGCATGGGCTTTTCTCCCGACTATGGATTTATCGGAATTGCCGTTGCCTTGCTTGCCAACAACAATCCTTTGGGAATTATCGCCGCAGCCTTCTTAATGGGAGCCCTCCACAAAGGAGCTTCAGACTTGGATCTTGAAACCAGCACGATCACCCGAGACTTTTCCCGGATCATCCAAGCCCTCATCATTTTGGGAGTCGCCGCTCAAGGCTACTGGGAATGGATGAAGAAAAAAAAGCGGAGGAAGAACTAAATGGAACTTACCGCCCTAATTCTCGCTCTTCTTTTTGCGACACTGCGCTTGGCGACACCTTTGATTTTTGCAGCCATGGGCGGCTTTATGAGCGAGCGCTCTGGAGTTGTGAATGTCGCGCTTGAAGGATTTATGCTTTCCGGTGCCTTTGTCGGCGCCGTGGTTGGCCATCAGTTTGCTTCCGCATGGATGGGCTGGGGGGCCGCCTTGATCATCGGCCTTTGCATCGGCGCACTGTATGCTCTTTTTGTGATTGAGCTTAAAGCCGATCAAATTATTTCCGGTATGGCTTTGAACCTTCTCGTGATGGGACTCATCCCTTTCATCACAAAAATTCTTTATAACTCGACCGGATCAACACCGGCTTTGCTAGTAGAAGATCGCTTTCGTTTTGAGCCCTTATTGATGGCATTGCTTCTAGTGGGCATTTTGACTTTTTGGCTTTACAAAACACGTTCCGGACTTTGGCTGTTGTTTGCGGGGGAACACCCTCAAGCTCTTCTTGCCAGCGGAGTCAGTGTTCGCAAAGTTCGCTGGGCTGCTGTGTGTGCCAGTGGAGCCTTCGCAGCATGGGGAGGAGCCAGTCTATCCTTATTTCTCGCTTCCTCGTATTCTCCTTTGATGACGGGTGGAAGAGGATTTATGGAGCTGGCGGCTTTGATCTTTGGAAAGTGGAAACCCGTTCCTGCATTTCTGGCTTGTCTTTTGTTTGCTTTTGCCGACGCCATGCAAATTCGTCTTCAAGGAGTTCATATCGGCGAAATGGAAATCCCGGTACAGTTTGTTCAAATTCTTCCTTATCTGGTGACCATCATTGCTTTGGCAGGCTTCATTGGAAAAAGCCGTTCCCCCAAAGCC
>JANJTG010000323.1 GCA_024711265.1 Bdellovibrio sp.
GAATTACAAAAAATACGAAAATATGTAAACAAAAATGACGTGTCTTTTGGGCGTCCTTCTTCAGAGCGCCCACACCCCCCGAGTTGACTTAGGGGGGCCTTACATCATTTATGAGCGCGATAAGCTCGATAAGCCTGGGCCAAAGCGACGTTTGACTTCTTTAGCGCCACATCGACGTCAATCTGCTGGATTACAGGTCGTTCATAGGACTTGGTTAAGATCTCAAAGATCTCCAGGGTCCGCTCATACAGATCTGCATTCTCCACTTGAGCCAAAAGATGGAGGGCGGAAACTGGAACTCGGGACAATTCAGGGATCTCATTCTTCTGATTGATCGGGAAGCCCAATTCCACCAGGCTTCTCAGGAAGTCCATCTTCTTAGGCAGCTTCCGTTCATCAGAGCGTAAGACGTCCTGAATGACCTTCCACATAAAGGAGATGCCCCCCTCACCCAACTCATCATAGTTAAACTTGAGATCAGACATATAGATAGCAACGAAAGTACAGCTTGCCTCCATAGCGCTCTGATAAAGATGACGAATTTCCTTAGACTTCGCATTGGACTTCATAACATAGGACAAGGTGATGTATTGAATTTCATCTTTATCACAAGCAACGATACTTCTTTCCACGATCTCCATCATCGACAAATCCAAAAGCCCCTGACGGCGCAGACTGAGGATAATGGGATTGGAATACTGATACATATCATCAATATATCCCACAATGGGCATCATCTCATGAAGCACCAGATTGTACTTCGCCGAAGTACTTAAAGACATCCAACGAGACAAAGAAAATTCAATCAAAGGAACCGGTCGAGAAGGATAGTTGATCGCATCCACTTCGACCCCATGAAGATAAAGCTGATCTTTGCCTGCCAACTCCACAATCTTCCACTTCATCTTGAACTTTTCGACAAAGTCCCGCGACGGAAACCTTTGAGGATCAACGTATGAAAAAATTCTTTGCAGATCCGTCGCAATAAGGCGGAACTCAGCCGCCGCCCCATTGCCGCCGTAACTCTCTTGACCTTCCGTCTGCGTGCCTTCTGCCCAGGCAAAGGATTGAAATAACAAACTGGCAAAGAGAAATACGATCCATCTTTTCATGATTACTCCACGGGCGTGAGAGGAAAGAAAGACAAGGCTAAACAGTACACCTCATCAGAAGACTTGCTCTTTTTGGTTATAAACTTATTCATATCCCGGCGAAAGGCATGAATCTTATCAACAAACTCAGGCAGCTTGGATTTCTCTATAGAGATCACCAAAGAGGAATGACTGCGAAGTTCAAAGGGCACATTATCCAAGGCTTGCTGGGAACATTTCAGCAGTTCCCGCTGTTGAGTCTTCATAGCCTCGGTCGTGTACTTGGGCCCCAAGGAAGACGTATTGATCTTCTCAGACTGCACGATCCCCGACGAATCCACTTGTAAGATCCCTAAACTGCTCAGACGCTCCACCGCTTCACTGACAACCACGGGAGCCAGCCCTAATTTCCGAGCCAAAAACTCTTGAGTCCCATCAAAGTCCTTCAAAACCAAGGCTTCTAGAATAGCTTGATGAACCCAATTAGAGATCACCTCGTACTGCTCTAAGGGAATACTCACGAACTGTTGATTCTTGTCAGCCTGCAAAAGACGCAATCGCTTCAGATAGGCCTTGTTTTGGTCTAAAAAGGTCTGAGCCTGTTCCGGAGAGTGCCCTAAGAATTGCGACACTTTGCGAATCATCTTGCCGCTGACGCTTCTCTTGCCTCGCAGTATTTTGCTTAACACAGAGGGGTCGACATCCAAGTCCCGAGAAAAGGCCCGCATCGAATAACGCGGATTGCGCAATGCTCGATCCTCGAAGGCCCTCTTAAGTTCAGTAACAAAAGGATTTTCCATGACTCGATCCTAAAATGGGAACAAAAAGAAATTCAACTATTTGAATTCAGTAATGATGCGAGAATGTGGGCAAGTCAACTGCCATATTGTTTGCCCACAACACGTCTTTCTTTATTTCATTCAACAAGGCGCTTTCCCAATCCTGGAGCGGCCTTGGGAACGGGGGTATCCTGACGGCATTAGGAGGTCTTCATGAAACCGACAAGCGTTCAGTCCCTATCCTTGCAAAAGCCCCTCATTCTCAAACAAAACAGCACCCTTAAGCAAGCGGCCCTGGCCATGAAGAGTCGTCATGTCGGCAGTGTCCTTGTCTCCGATGGTAGGGGGCTCCTTCAGGGGCTCTTCACGGATCGGGATCTCGCTCTTGCTCTTGCCGTGGATGATCTTCCCGCCTCGTCGTCCTTAGGAACCGCTGCCCCCCATCGACTGATTTACGTCCCTGAAGAGGCCACAATTTCTGACGTGATCGAAACAATGAAGAAGTATGGAATTCGCCGAGTCCCCGTTATCAAGGAACTCCACAGCGGTCGACAAAGATGCCTCGGGGTTATCTCTTTGGATGATCTCATCCGAAAAAATCTCATTTCCGCCGACGAAGAGGCGGCCATCCTTCGCACTCAACTAAAAACACCCAAAACGCGACAACAAAAGATGAAGATAAAGAATATTTTCCATTCGCAGGATCATCGGGAACAATCCTACTATGGATTCATTAAGCACATTGAGACCCGCACTGGCTTGAACTCGGCTCAGGCCAAGAGTTTGGCCCAGAATATTCTGGCGGCTCTGATGAGACGAGTCCCCGCCAAAGCAGGCAAAAATCTTTTATCGCAACTTCCCTATCAACTGCAAATGCCCTTGATTGGCGAGGTTTCCCCCGCCGATCGCAGCGTCACTGCGAAGTATCTTCTAAATCAGATTCAGAGACACTACACGGTGAAAGAGGACAAAGCTCGTAAACTCTTGCAGGGCTTCTGGAAAGGCCTCAGCGACAGCATCTCCCCTGGAGAAATGCAAACCCTGACCCGCCAACTTCCCCGAGATATGCAACAACTGTTTGTGAAAACCAAAAGAGTGATGATGTGAAGAACGGGGCCGAAGTGTTAAAGCTCTCGGCCCACGATATGCATGGAGGTGACCTGGGGCCCTTTTTCCCCCATTTCTTCGGAAAAGCGCACATGAGCCCCGACCTCCAATTTTTCAAATCCTCCATTTAAAACAGAGTTGCGATGGAAGTAGAGTTCACGACCGTCCTGATCTTCGATAAAACCATAGTCGTCATCAGGAAAAAGTCGGCTCACCACCGCATCGGGTTGCGCGGACAACGTCTTCACCACACGATGCTGAAGTCTTGTATAATCCTCCAACTTTCTTTCTAAGGCAGCAAAGGCATCCCCGACGACAATATGAATATCTTGATGGGATTCGTCTTTTTCAGGATCACGATCCACCACCAAAGTTTTTCCTGGGACTTTCAGGCGAAGATGGATATGAGGAATCCGCCCACGGACCCGATGTTTATGAGGCAACGAAACAACCACCTCACAGGAAATCATGTTGTTATTAATACGTTCCAGTCTTTCTATTCTATCTTGGACCAAACTTGACACCGATTCAGAGGGGGACATATCTCGGAAGGAAATATTAAAGTAGACCATGGCTCCACGTCCTTTCTTCTGCACCTATTAAAATTTTGTGCTTCAAGAAAGAAAGGGTCAACGCAGACGGATCTTTTAAGATTAAATACAAACTGATCGCATGCTCTCCCACAGAAAGCTATTGCGCGACCCAGCCTTCAGCTCCCTTGGAAAACTTATAGACGGTCAAAGGCTGTTTAGAGGGTTTGCTTTTCTCTGGTGACTGTTGCGCCACGAGCCCCAAGGCCTCCCCGAAACTAAATCGTCGGGTTTTGGTGACATCCACGGCCCCCGCCACCTTTAAAAGGGTGCGACGAAAACGATAGGGATAGGTCACGACCACGACCGAGACCACCGCAAGGCTGTCCCCTTGAAACTTAACCTCTTCGACTTCCACTTCTGAATTCTTATCGATCAACTCGACATAAGACTGACGCAACCATTCAGAGTCTGGTAAGGACTCCGCCGCCTCCTGACGAATCACCTCACTGAATTTCTTTTGCCCCATCTCCAGCGCCATTTTTTTTAGCGCCGCCTCGTCTGAAGAACAGGCGGAAAAACATAAAGACAGGCAACCCAAGGCAATCAATAGAGTTTTTTTCATATACCCCTAGTTATAAACTTCTTGGTTTTAGGATACCACCACCCAACGATGCGCGTCAAATAGAGGGATTTCAGGCACTTTGGGATGGACGAAGCCCCTGGTTTGTCCCTATATTCAGGGGTCTTTGGGAGATACTAGAAAATGACTACTTTCATCGGAATTTTGCATATCATCGTTGCGTTGGTTTTGATCGTGCTTGTGTTGATCCAGGACTCTAAAAGCAATGGCGCTTTGGGCATGGGCGGATCTAGCGGTTCTAACTCTTTGTTGGGTGCAACGGGTGCGCAAACTTTGGCTAGCAAAATGACTGTTTGGGCAGCCATCATCTTTGCTGTAACTTGCCTGACTTTGTCTGTTTTGACTTCTAATAAAACAAAATCTGTTGTGGACTCATTGCCTCTTCCAACAGCTCCTGTTTCTGCGCCAGCACCTGCGGTGGATGCCAATGCGGCCGCTGCGACAGCAGTTCCTGCAACTCCTGAAGCCACTCCGACTCCGACGGCTTCTCCTGCTGCAACCGCAGCTCCTGCTCAAAAGTAATTTTAGTACATCTTCATAAGGTTCTTCGCTATAATTTCTTTATGGCGAAGAACAACTGGCTGATTCCATCTTTGATTGTCGTGGGCATTTTTAGCGTAGCCCTTTCTCTATTTATCGCATCACAAACTGAAAAACAAAAACCCGGGGCCCGACCGCTGGCGCGTTTGGAGCTCAACTTAGGCAAAGTTTTTGTCTTACGCAAGAACATGACTCAAAAAGAAATCCTTACTCGCAAAGCCACCTTGTTTGCCCTGGACTCCGTTGAAACCGGAGTCGACGGGGATGCGACTATGGAGTTTGATTCCGCCTACCGCATTCGCATTCAAGAAAACTCTCTTATCACTATGGATGAAGAAGGTGACCGCATCGTGCTTATCATTAAACGAGGTGACGTGCAGGTGGAAAACTATGGTCGCGAAGGTTCGGTCTTCATCTCCAAGGACGGCGTACGCTGGAATGCCACCGAATACGAAATGAATTATAAAAAACAAGCGCCCGCAGAAACCTTGCCGGACCTAGCTCCGGCAGAGACCTCTCAAATCCCCACAGCCAGCCTCAATGAGGGCCTTACTTCCGAGTTTATTCAAGACACATTGAAAACCCACCGCGGAGCCTTCTTTAAGTGTTACACTCAACTTTTACAAAAAACTCCCGGCGTGGTGGGACAGGCATCCATCAGCTTCACGATCGAAAGAACCGGAAAGGTGTCTTCCGCCGAGATCGCATCTTCAAGTCTGAATGATGCGACTTTCAAAAAGTGCCTGATTGAAGCTGTTCGTCGTGTCGAATTTAAATCGTTTAACGGAGACCCTATTTCAACAGTGTTTCCGTTGCGGTTTGAGTAGTCACAGATCTGACAGGTGCCCTACCGATAATCATGAAGATAATCAATACGCTCTGGAATCCACGGTTCGTGGACTCCTTCCATTTCAAAAACCCGCCCGTCTTCCACGGTCTTTTCTTTCAGTGGCATTACCGAGGGCTCATAAGAGGGATGTAATAGACCTTTTTCAATGAAGAAGGGACGAACCTCTTGAAAGGCCCGTTCACCTAAAACTCCGCGACGAATGAATTCATCAAAACTTTTCATCAACTCTTCCGGCGTGTAACCGTAGTTGTAAATCATATCTTGAAGAACTGAATAAACTCCTTCGAGCCCTAAACGATGATCTTGATAAAGATCCAAAGAAACCTGAAAAGAGTTGTAGGTGGCCAAAGTTCTTCGTCCAAATTTTAAATAGTAATCAGGGTCCGTATCCGTGGCGAGATTGATATAGATTTTTTCCACGGGATCGTTTTCGGGGATATTGGCTTGCAGCTCCAAGATCGTGTTGACCTGCTCCCCGGTCACATTGAGTTTTTCTAGCGTCGTGCGAATCTCATGAGCTCCGAGCCGGCGCGAACAAATATCCGAATACAGATTATAAATGATCGCATCCGTTTCACTGTCGTCACCCCAACAAATCTGGCGCACATTTTCAGACAACCGTGTGCGCAACTGCATCAGGGCTTGAAGTTTATAACCCACTTGTTTGGTCAAGCGCCACAAGCGTCCGGGTCGCAGATTCGCCAGATTGTCTTTATAAAAACAACCAAAGGGACGGATGTTATCTAACGAAAACTTTTCCGAAATTCTTTCTTCCATTTGAGGCGGAGACGCTGTGATAAAATATATCGGGAAATACATATAACCCTTTTGCTGCTTTCGATAGGCTGACAAAGCCTGCATCAAAGAGTTCGTCCCTGGGACATTTTTTTTACTCAAGGCACGTTCAAGAATTGTCGTCATAAGGCCCGACAAGGAATCAATGGTCGTATCTAAATAGGTTTTATCAAGGTCCCAGATAAAGACCTCGTCATGACTCTTCTCCATCCCTTCCGACACATATCGAAAGAAGACCACATCCCCATTCATCTCGCTACGATCACGCCAATCCGCCATGAAGATAGTTTCTCAGTCTTGGGGACTTTCGTCAAAAACATCCCGAGCCAGGGGCTGGCTCTGCCATTTGGCGGCAACGAACCTGAGCGCTGGAACATTTCACTCGTAAATGAAAGTGATTGTGATGATCCGTGTCTGCAATCAGACGGCGAAGCGTCTCATAAGCTAGACCTTCATTTTTTCCCTTTTGCAGTTCGCCGTTTTGAATTGCAACACCGCAAAGAGCCTTTTTAAGAGTCCGATGGATAAAGATCCGATCAATAAGTTGGGTATTTACAACATGCTTAAAGAGCTTCCATTGTTGCTGCACCATCCAGTTTGCGTGAGGTTTATCCACAGCCACCGCAGATGCGAAATAATTCTGAAAACTTTTATTGTTAAAATAGAACGCCACATCAGCATCCAGCCCGTTTTGATGGGACTTATGAGTTCCCAGACGTCCTCCGGCCTCGCGAGACAGATCGCCCACTGCTAAAACATAACCAGGCACCTCTTGTTTCGTCATCTGTCCCATTTGCGCGATGATAAAAGCCAACTCATTCGTAGCAAAATAAGTTTTTCGTTCAGGGCGAAGGATGCGAAAACCCGCCGGAGTATGGTTTTGTTCATATTTTAAAAGATTCGTGGCATTTTCCAAACGGCCCGCATTCACTGGGCCAATCGCCTGACTGGCCGCGGACTTGGGCTTCGCGGGCACATCTTTCTTAGGCTCTTCTTTTTTTGGTTCCTCTTTTTTTGCAGGGATTTGGGGCTTTACCTGCAGGATATTTTCGATATCCGCCTGAATAGTCCCCACGTATTGACCCGGTTCCCCCTCCACCTCATCGGCCCCACCTTCTGGGGTCAAATCCTCTTCCTCGGACCCCTTGTCCTCTTGTTTGCTTTCTGATTTTTCTTCGGCCTTCACTTCCTGATGAGACTCGATCTGATGATGGTAAACAACGCCCTCGGTATAAATGTAAATATCGACAAACGAAGAATGGCAGGTCCCCGCTTCACTTAAGCAAGTTGCTTTGGCCGCAACCAGAGGGCCGGCTTTGGAGGAGCCTCCGGAGTCGTGATTTTTTAAAGCAATAAAACCTTCTGAATCGAGAACTCCCGTCAAATCCACCGTGATATTTTCAAGAGACTGGCCTTTCACCGAAAGATATTCCATCTTCCCACGCAGACGCATGGACTTGGTGGCGGGATCAAAATTCACAGACATATCTTGAATGCGAGTTGCTCCACGGGCGATGCGATACCCGTCTTCTTCGACCACGGTAGGACGCGCGGGTTCCGCCGTCGTTGTGGCCTTGGAACCCTCTTGGCGAGAGTCCGGGGCACAAGCTCCTAAGATTGTGAAAGAAATAATAATACTGAGAGTTCGCAAAACGTACTTCATCCTGCCGATCCCCCTGCAGGATTCATGCTTTCTGAAATGCAATAAAACTGTTTTTGTTAGTGTGCCGCTGTCGAAGTTTTAGATAGGTATGACAGAAATTGTTCCCGCAGCTCACCATTGCGAACCTCATAAAGATCTCCATGATGTCCCCCTGGGACAACCCAGATCTCTTTGGGTTCTTTAGCCTCCAAGAACATTTTCTCGGTGTTTTTCAGCTCGACGGCGCGATCTTCATTTCCATGAATAAACAAAAGAGGCACCGGAGCAATCGACTCTAAGGACTTTGGCGCGTACTCATCACTTAAGACCAAATAAGTGATCGGCTGAAACGGCCAGGTCCACCAACGACGCCCCAAAACATTTCTCCCCATCTGTTGATAAGAAGAAAAGCTGGCCTCAATGACAACATTGCGAAGAGGGACAGCCCCTTTGATCTCTTCCACCGTCCTCAAAGCGACAATGCCTCCCAGACTATGGCCATATATTATGAGAGGCCGAGAATCCTTACGCAAATGAAGCCACTGAGCTGCGGCGATTCCCGCCTCCACCGTACTTTCCGGAGTTGGCTTTCCCGTCGACAAACCATAACCCGGATAATCAAAAATAAAATAGTTATATCCCTTGGCGGGAAGCCAATGAAACATCAGGAAATGAGAGGTGAGATTTTCGGCGTTCCCATGGAAAAACAAAAGAGTCCCCTTGCTCTCTTGAGGATGCGTGGCCTGAAAGTACCAACCATGAATCGTGTTCCCACCTTGAGTTTTCAAAAACACATCCTCCGGCTGCATTTTTATCTTTGCCGGATCAAACAGTTTTTCTTTTAGCGGAAAATAAAAGACGGACTGACAACCTGCCAGCATCACCAGGACTGAGATCTTGAGAATAATATGTCCGAGGGTCCAGTACCATTTCGTCATAAGGGAATCATGAAACGGTTTGAAGGCCCCTGGCAAGACTTTAAAACAGTCCATATTTGTAGGATAAACCTTGGGCTCTAGAAATTTGTTAGCTATCCTAATTTCTATGAAAATCACTATTATTTTTCTGACCATTCTCAGCCTTGTTTGTCCTGTTTGGGCGCAAGAAGAAAATCCTTTTAAAAACCTAGACTATCCCGAGTTGCAAGTGGCCCCCCGGGCCTCCGAGCGTCTAGCACAAATGGCGCAACTTGAAGAAGAACAAAAATTTATCAATCAATGGCCCATGTTGGTTTCAGGAGCTATGACCCTCATGGCTGGGGTACAGAATCAGGGGAAATATAAAGACACAAATCCTTCAGACTCTCAGAAGAGAGACAGCGATATGGCTTACAACACGGCTCTTGGCGTTGGCAGTGCCTGGGTGATTATCGGCAGCTACTTGAGTTTTAAAAAACCAATTTCTTCGGACTTAGGGGACATCAAAAAGATTTCCTCTAAAGATCGCAGAGGAGATCTAAGTAAAGAACGCGCGGCCGAGGAGCTTCTCGAAAGAACGGCGCGCACTCAATCCACGCTGAGCAATTTGGCGGTCTGGACAAATCTGGGAGCTTCCATTTACGTGACCAGCAAAGCGGATGAAAACAACCGCGTCTATGGAATTCTTGCGGCCACAGCCTCCCTGCTGCCGTGGGTTTTTCCTTCCATGTATGAATTCAACTACAACAAACACCTGGAATATAAAAGAAAGATCTATGCTCCCCTGGTATGGATGAACTTTGATCCTCATCAAGCAGGCCCTCAAGTTAATCTCAGTTGGAGTTTCTAACATGAAGATAAGGCACTGGCTTTTGGCTCTTCTTCTTTCCGTGAGTCCAAGACTGGGCCTTGCTGCGGCTCAACAAGAGTCTCCGAAAATTCCAGAAAACTATATCGCTTGCAAAAGTGCCGACGAGTTTGAGCAAAGTGTTGAGTACTTTCGTTCTGAAAAAACGCTCGAGCTCAACGACAGTCAAGTAGTGAAGTGGTCCTTGACGATCGCACGAGGTTGCACAGGAGCCTTGCAAAGATTTAAGCAGATCTATGAGTTACTTAACAAGTCCGGAGTGGATCTTAGAAAATGTGTCGAGATGGCGGCCTCGTTCTCAAAGAAATCAGACGAACAAACTAAGAGTTTTGCCGGACTTTTTAAAACCTTCTTTCTGGAAAATTATTTCGATCTGGATTTTATGACCGCCTTTGAAGTCTCTGAAAAATTGTCTCAAAACCCTGCCAAGTCAGAATACGCCCGCAAAGACTTTGAAAGGCTTTATAAGTTCTGCACGGATCAAAACAAGCTGGGTCTTCCGTTTAAAAACTGCGCACAGTACTCTTTAGGATTATTGAAACACTACGATCTCTTTCCAGAGGGCATCTATCCTTCATTTGAAGTGACTTATCTTTTTTTAACCACTCAAGCTGGAGCCGTTCTTAGCGTCAAAGAAGCTTTGGAAACAACCTCGGAAGTCTTGGCCGCTGGCCCCTTGGCGCCAGAAAACTTTAAACGGGCTTTCAACTATTCCGTTTCAAAAAAAGGTCTGGATACTTCCATGAAACAAAGTATGAGAATTGCCCTGGAAGTAGCAAAAGCCTCTCTTAAAGAAAAAACACCATGATAAAACTTTGGGGTCTTTTGTTTTTTGTTTTCAGTGCGGGAGCCGCTCCTCCCTCCAAACCTTCTCAGCAAGTGAAGGTCGAGCTGGAATGGGAAGAGATCGTTGGCTCCACATTTTACGAAGTAGAGGTCCTAAGAAAAGACAAAACTCTGGTCACCACGTTGAAATCCCCTTCCCCGGCGATGAGTGTTAATTTGGAACCTGGTTATTACTTAGTCCGTGGCCGCGTCCGGGATCACTTCAATATTCAAGGTGAATGGTCTCGCCTCAAAGAGTTCTTAGTTCCCCCAAAAAAGATCCAAGCCATTGCCGGGCAAAACAGTCAGATGCAAGTGGATCCCACGACCTTCATGGCTCCTTTAAAACTTCACTGGGAGCCACCAACAGGGGCTCATCGCTATCGAATCGTTCTTTTTAATCAAGACGGAAAAGAAATCGCCAAACACGAAAGCCTTCAACCACAGTTTTCTCTTTCTTTGCGTCCGGGTGTTTACACCTACAAAGTCACACCACTAACCCGAGATGGAGTGGAGGGAGAGACCTTTGAAAGCCCCAGCATGGTCGTAAAATCCCGTCCTATTCCCGAAGTGGAAGAGGTCGCCATGGAAGGGGAAAATAAAAAGGCACTTTTACAATGGAAAAAAAAGACAACACTTCCAACCTCGGTGCGTTTGGAATATCAAAAACATTTCAGCACTCGTTGGACACGGATTCATCAGTCAGAGATCGTTGAAACCCAATGGGGTCTGCCGCAGGATCTCAAGCCTGGGAAATACCGCGTTTTGCTGTGGAACAGAAATCGTTTTGGCGATGTCTCATCGATCAAAACCCTGGAGTTTGTCATTAAGCCCCAGGAAAGCGTCTTGTAGATTTTAAAAAGCTTGTCATACTAAAATCATGAAACGCTTTGAACACCACTGGAAAGATTTTAAATGGATCGACTGTGAGGCCCCTTCCCAAGAAGACCTCACACTGCTTGCGGAAGAATTTCCGATCCCTCTGCAAGCCCTCACCACCTGCCTAGATCCAGAACATCTTCCTAAATGTGAATTCTTTGAAAAATCCTTGTTTTTTATCCTGCGCCATCACGATCTACAAGCCAACCCCAAAGCCGCAACTATGCAGGAGCTGACAACCAAACTGGTGTTTTTTGTTGGCAAAGATTTTGTCCTGACAATTCACCGCTTGCCCATCCCCTGCATCACAGAGAAAAAAGACAAAGTTCCTTTTGAGCAAATCAGTCTGGTTTCCTTGGTGAAGTTTCTCTGTCTACAGACGATCAAAAGTTTCGACGCCCCCTTGGATGAACTGGACTCTAAGACGGACACTATCGAGGGACGCGTTTTCTCGTTAAAACGCCGAAATATTTTACGTGAAGGTTATATGATAAAAAGAAAAGTTTCTTCTTATCGTAAGATATTTAAGTTCACGACGAATATCTTTAGTAAAATCCCGACAGAAGTGGAACTTTCACTGCGCGATCTTGCGCATATCCGCGAACCCTTAGAAAAACACACGTTTTATGCTGATGACATCCACGAAGAAATATCCGGACTTTTAAGTCTACATCTGTCCTTGATGTCACAAAAAACCAACGAAGCTTCTTATCGCACCAACGAAGTCATGCGGGTACTGACGGTGTTCTCAATTTTCTTTTTGCCCCTCAATTTCATTGCTGGCGTTTATGGAATGAACTTTGAGAATATGCCGGAACTAAAATCCCCTTATGGGTATTTTTTCACTTTGGGTTTTATGGCTCTCGTGGTGATGGGAATCACCGCGTGGATCTATCGCAAAGGCTGGCTTAAGAAAGATGAAATTTAGGTGCGTGCTCGCGCCTGCACAAAAGAATAAAAGAAGACGGCATTGGGATCATTGGCGACTTTGGCCATTTCTTCTTTCATTCCTCGCACGACCTCTTCAGAAACATATTGGGCTGCCAAAAGCTGTTCACTGGCGCTTAAAAGAAGTTCCGTCCAATACTCGATACAATCTTTACGGGCCTGAGGATAACGATTGTCCAGAAACCATGTTTTGATTTCAGTTTGAATATCCCGGTATCCAAGCTGCATAAGGAAGTTTCCAAGTTTGGCACCGACAAAAGGATCTCCTTTTTGTTCCAGTTGATACTCGTTAAAGGCCATCCAATATTTCCACACATTGGGAGAATACGGATCCAGAAAAAAAGAGGCGTTCATCACTTCCGTGATATAAACCAGCGAGCCCGAGCGAAGAACCCGGCGCACTTCGGAAAGCACTCGAATAGGATCTGGCACATGCTCCAAAATCCAACAGAGAAAAGCTCCATCAAAAGAATTCGCCGAAAAGGTCATGGCGGTCGCATCCATTTCCTTCAACTCAAAACGCTCCTGAGCATACGATATCTGACTCAAACGTTGCCGAGCGGCCCCCAGTTGTTTGAGACTGCGATCAATTCCCGTCAATTGAATATCTGGGAAACGACGCAAAAGAATTTCACTTTGAGCTCCGACGCCACAACCCACTTCTAGTAAATCTTTGACCCCAGAGAAGTTGATATTCTGATAAACCGTGTACTCACCAAAACGCGCTTGCTTACGCAAACGCTCTTGCTCATCTTGAGAAAAACCATGCAGATATGGGAAGTCCGTTGTTTCAGGCATAATGGCCCCCTTGCGACAAGATCACGGTCAGTAGTAATTAAACAACTGCAGTCCTGCTTCCTCAAGGAATCTCTGATTACGATACAAAGCGCGAAGCCCCCAGGTCTTCGAAAAACTCCATTGAGTTTCCACCTGAGTGCGCACGTAGTCTTGTCGATCCCAAGCAGAATCACGGCGATAATGCGCGCTGGCTTGCCACTGCCACCAAGAGTTCACAGAATAATGAAGCTCTACCAAGGGCCCGGTCCCGGCCCATAATTTGTTTTCAGACAATGTGGGGCCATAGTGAACTTCGCCTTGCAGTTGTGCGCTCAAATCCCAAGCCCCTTGCTCCCAAGTCCAACCGTAGCCCAATCGCACCAAACCCTCGTGAGTCGGCAAGAAGTTTTCATTGCGAGTGCGTTCAATCCCAAGCTTAAAGCGCCACGATTTTTCGGGAAACAAGGAACTCCAAGGACTGGCCGAGATCAATTCAAAAGCGGCAAAATTTTCTAGCTCCAGCTTCTTGGTTTCCGGATCCGCATAGGCAGAACCATAGGAAAATCCCAGATCAAAAAAAGTGATCTGCGAATAAGACGGATAACCCCAAGCTGGATCCAAACGATCGTGCAAAGCAAAACGATGCGTGAGCGTCGCCAAATCCCCTGCGACGGAATCATGCAGATACCCCACTCCCCAACGTCCTGAAGGATGTGCCAGATGAGGGCGTTCTTCAGGCGGAGGATCAATGGAAACAGTCACCGCCCCTTCAGGAATCTCACTGCGTTTTCCCAGAACTTGCATCTTCAATTGAAATTCACGTCCCGCCTCTTGCACTTCCTTGGAATAACGAAAATCAATATAGTCGATAAAAACATCCAGCACCTTGGCTTGCGACGGACTGGACATGGCCTTGAAAGACTCTGAATAGCGGATTTCATCCTGATTTTGAATCTGATGAGCCAACACGTGAAGCTCTTTTCGCTCAGGCTCCGTAAGGGATTTACTTCTTGCAAAGAAAATCTGACGCACAGAAGGTCGATACTTATAACCTTTGATCAGATCCGTCTTCGTCCATAAGACCCGCACGGTGTCGGCGGGAATCACATACTGATCTAATTTAGAAAGAATATCGACCGAAGAATCCGCCGCTTCCAAAATAGACAGCATATGGTAAGAACAGTTTTCGGTCAGATACCAATAATCAATCTGTGAAGGCCCTAGTTCCCAAACATGGGCAATCAACATCTCGACCGCAGAAGGCCCCAAACGCAATTCGTACTCCCATAAATCTCGGGATTCGGCATTGTTGTATTCTCGAACCTTATAGTAATAGGGAATAGAACGAAACTGTCCAGGGAACATGCCAAAGAGTCCCTTAAAACCATACAAAAACGCATTGTTGGTATTGGCTTCGGCGGCATAGTTCAAACCATAATCCAAAAGCTCATGGCGTTGACCGTCTTTTGTCGACGGGGCTTTGTTGATTCTCAGAAACGTATGCCCAAAAGCCGAAGACGGATTATTCAAGTAGTAACTTGAAAATACCAAAGAGACAGACTCCCCCTTCATGGCCTGGGCAAAAGCTTCGAATCTCTCACAGTGCACCTCGGGCCAGTTCACTTTCACATTATGAAGTTTACTTTTAAGCCACTTAAACCGCGCGGGAAAACGACATTGGGGATGGGTGAAGGAATCCTTCCCGGCTTCTTGGAAAAAAGCCGTGATCGTTGCCTGTAGCTCGGCTTGAGGATCTTTTTTTCCTTGGTGAGAAAAAAAGAAGGTGGGACTGTCTATCTGACTTTCACGAATTTGAAAAAAGTCTTTTTCATAGTGCAGAAGCTTCCGCCACTGACGATCCTGATCCAAGTTTTGCTCTTGGGCGTATTTAAGAACTTCACCAAGACTCTCTTGAGAAGATTTCGCATGAGAAAGGGACGCTACAACCTGTAATAAAACGAACAGAATCAGATACATAAATAGATCTTTGTGAGTCAGATGCCATTTGGCAAGAAATTCTCTTAAACTGATCTCTTTGACTGTGCATGCTATTTTATGGCCTGACCTCAAGCCTTCCCTATGAAATAAAAAACGCAGTGGTTTTGCCACTGCGTTTTAGATCTTCATAGGGAAGATTTATCGATTAAGCACCACAAACGTTGTTTTGAGAAACAACTTGGTTGATGTTAGCTTCGATCGCTGAAGGTTGCATATTTGTTTCAACAAAGATTTTGTTGTAGTTCTTCTTCAAAGTTGCACCCATAACTTGTGAGTTGCAACCCATCAAGTTAGCAAGACCCGCCAAAGTTTCACCTTGTCCACGAGCTGCGTCGTTAGCCAAAGCCACTTTGTTCACTTCGATGAATGCAGGAACTTCTTTACCAGATTTGAAGATGCCATCTTGTTGACAGTTCAAAGTACCCGTTGAGATACCGAAAGTTTGGTTTCCAGAAGTACCGTTGGTAGTGGCAGCAAGAACTTGGTTGCCATCAGAACCCATTACGATAGAACCCAATCCGCAACCAGCAGATCCGTAACCTTGTCCTGAAGCTTGAGCCAAAAGACCTTTCTTTTGAGCGTGCGCTACACCAGATACCAACAAAGCTACTACTACGATTTTCGCCAATTTCACATAAACCTCCGTGTGTGAGTTTTGGTTAACCATGGAAAATTGTGAATTGTCTTGCATTCGTAGGCAAACAAAAATCTATTGCTGAGCCAGGTCAGTCGAGCCCGCCCTTGGTCTGGCCTTTGTTAAGGGGTATTTACTCTAGAATCCGTCCCACTTAATGGAAGTCTTAGGGAACTCAATCCAATCCTCATTAGCGGGGAAACCTTCGGGACGGCTTTCGGTCTGACCTTTAAATTTCAAAAATGCGGTCAAAGCACAGATAAAGGCCTCAAAGGCGTGATTGTTTTCAATCATCAATTTGACATCTTGATCATACACGAACGCCACATTGTGAGTACTCAAGGCCTGCAATACTTCCCGACGACTTTCGTCTCCTCCAATGGAATGTTTATGAAAACGCAAATGGGTTTTCATCACATTCAATGAGCGCCCCACTCGCCAGACAGAGAGTTTGGGAAAGATCTCAATACATGGAATGTCCAGGCGTCTTTTAATAAACATCGCGCGGGCCAGAAGAGGAGCCGTATTGGCTCCCATGGCGTGCTGTAAAATAAATGGTTCTTCGAGTTCAGAAGAAAGATACATCTCCACACAGCGCTGAGTGTAGGGCGTAAATAATTTTCGAGGCTTCTTCTTTTTATGAAGTTTTCGCGTGTAGTCCCACATCCACTGGACATGAGGTTCTTTACAGGACTCAATGCCAGGGCATCCCTTTTTACAGTTCAGACAGTTGGGAACATTCAATGGCACATCAAAAGCAATAGATTCGATGTCATGGTGGTACTGTTCAATAATTTCGTGAATTTTAAAATCCGCCGAATGAACTTCGTCACTTTTGATTTTTTCAACAAGACGAGAAAGAAAGACTTTTTTATGTTTGGGGTAGTATTCCAGAACTGCCACGCAGGCTTTGTCTGACTTCCCACCCCCCAAAGAGATGCCTAAAAAACGATGCACTTCCCCGGCATGAGAAGTCGAGGCCTCTGCTTTCTTTGCAGCAGCGACCTTTTTTGTTTTCTTCTTTACAGTGGATCGACGGGTTTTGCGTCCATCACCTGAAAGCCGGCTTTTTGGCATGCGTTGGCCACTCCCTCACGTTTACTAGGAGGACACCATACTAAGACACACCCACCGCCTCCAGCTCCACAAATCTTAACAGCCTCCGCCCCATTCTGCAAAGAGACTTCCGCTAGCTTCTCAATCTCAGGACTGGAAAACTCAGGAGCCAAACGTACACGAGCCTCAAATTCTCTTTTAAAAAGTGTGCCAAGTTCACTCCAATTTCCAGAGCGAATGGCATGTTCCGTTTCAATGGCGATCACTTTCAAATCCCGAAGAGCCTGCAATGTGGTCGGATCCTTGGCCACAGAGTCCTTCATCACTTCGAA
The DNA here is from genome assembly GCA_024711265.1 of Bdellovibrio sp. Lineage (GTDB taxonomy): Bacteria > Bdellovibrionota > Bdellovibrionia > Bdellovibrionales > Bdellovibrionaceae > Bdellovibrio. Next base: position 17,212 of record JANJTG010000323.1, read on the forward strand.
GTTATTCAACCCCGAATGATGAGCCTTCCCCGTATAAACCAGCATAAACTTTTCTGCCAAAGGTGTTTTGCTTACAGGCAGCACATCTTGCTCAATCCCCTCATAACCATAACGAAGAATATTCAAACCTCCCGAGGCCGCAGGATAATAATCTTGCGTTCCCGTCGGTGTGTTTAAAATCTCCGCCTCAATATTGTGAGCGATATGAACCATTTTATGAACATGAGGAAAAGGGCGTCCGCAAAACTGAGAAAAAGCTTTCATCAGACTGATCGTCAGACTGGAGCTTCCCCCAAGACCGCCCCCGACAGGGCTGTCCGAAGAGGTTCTTAAAGTAAACCCTTTTTGAGGCATCCAGTAGCGGAGCTGAGTCTGCAACAAAATCATTTTTGGATCAGCATCAGAAAGCGCCTCGATGAGGTTCTTATAAGTCTTCTTGATTTTTAAATCTGCCGATTCCAATACAATGGTGGAGTCGGCGTGAGGAGTGATCTCAGCCGTCGTGTAAATATCGATCGCCACATTGACGGTTGAAGCTCCGTTAATAAACAAATAAAGGGGCCACAAATCCAATGTGCCCCCGGCCAAATCCACGCGTGTGGGAGATTTCACTACGATCTTTTGCATTATTTCTGATCTTTCTTATCTGCCGTCATGGCTTGCGTTTCTTCTTCTTTCATCTTGGGAGGCTGATCTTTTAAATCCTCCAAAGTCATTTTTATAAACTTATCCAAGGCGCCCGCCTCCATCTTAAGCTGAAACGCGGGTTCTGACACCTTCGCATAAATCAGAAGATCCGATGCCTGCCCCACTTCCGCCTTCCACTTTTTATCCGCCATCACAAGTTCCAAAGTGAAGAGACTCTTCAAACTGGGAAGTTTGACTTTGCTATCAAAAATTTCTGCCGCCTTGGCTTCGGAAATAGCCGTCAGCATCTCACGAACTTTGTTCTGGTCTAATTTGAAATCCTTCTTGCCCACGACGGTCCACTGACCATCAACTCGCTTCAGCTCCCAGGATCCTTTCGCGTTCTGTAGTTTCAAGTTATCGACGCTGGCAATTTTATGTCGTAAAAAACGGCGATCTCGAAAATCCAATGCCGTCTTGTTCACTCGATTTTGCCAAATGGAATTTAAAACCAAAACCTTTGCCTCTTGATCTCTTCTGGCAAAAACATTGTCTTCAAAATTTTTCTTTTCAGAAATTTCAAAAACATTTTGTGTGCCCGCAGTGGTCTTGAAGGTGATGGTCCCTAGAGGCTTATCCAAACCATAAACGGACCAGTCAATACCTTCTCCTTCTTTAGCCACTTCTATCACGCGCTCAGGGACCACGTTTTTAACAAAGTCCTCTACCACTGAGTTGTCGGCAAGATCCTGAAAAGGCTCTACCAATTCCCAGCCATCGACAGTTCTTTTAAGTCGCGTTTTTTGACTCCCTTTTTGGATCTCAAAACTATCGACCTGTTCAAAATTCACGGTCAACAGACGGGCCAGCTCCATGTTCTTTTCTTCTTTTTTCTGATCCTGGAAATAGTCATACACGGCGTAACCGCCAAAAAGAAGAAGACACAAAACGAGTATCGTACGACCTTTTAGTTTCATTAAGCATTTCTCCTTCTTAACCATAGACCAATGCTTGTTCCTAAAAGCAGGATAGGAAGAGGAATGATGAAAGCAAATAAGAAAACACCAAACTTGGTTTCTGTCATAAGCATTTGCGTGGCCTGAGCCTCTTTCGGAGTGATACTGATCAAACTTTCTTCCTTCGCCAAGGCCGCCACTGAATTAAGAACCAAGTCTCGGTTGAGGTTCTGATAAAGCATCTGATTCGTTAAAAAATCCACATCTCCGGCAACAACCACAGAGAACTCTTTGGCCTTTTCATCACTTCCCGGCCAGCGCCCCGTCACCTCATCAACCAAGGCGTAAGACCCTTCCGGGCCTTCCCCACGAATCTGAAGACTGTCAAATGCCATGGCGTCAGGTGTGGTCTTCACAATCTCATCCACCACAATACCCGCGGGCACTTGCCCTTTTTTAAGAGCTTGAGGGAATCTAAACAAAGTGACCTCACTGCGCCCAAAACTTTTGGTGATTTTATTGGACTCAGAGAACACCGGCCCCACAGTTGGCCCCTGGTTAATTCCTCTTCCCATCACCGTGTCTACCACATTGAAGATGTAGTTATTGGCGAACTGAACTCCCAGTTTTCCAACCAACTTCTCTAGTCCGGCTGTATTCTGAGATTCCACGGCCAAGAAAAGACTTCCGCCTTCTTTAAGATAGTTCTCAAGAGCCGTGATTTCAAAATCCTGAAAGCCATGAATCGGGCCAGCAATCATAATAACATCCGCGTCCGCGGGGATCTTGGGATTCTGAATCAAAGGCAACTCGCGAACGGTATAACGGTTGTTCTCAAGCATCACCTTCAAAGAACCCAGCCCCAGGCCCTCTTTTTTGTCATTCAAGTCTTTTTCACCATGGCCGACGGTAAAGTAGATCGTCTTGTTCTTTTCACGAGTCACCTTGACTAAGGCACTGGTGAATTCTTGTTCGTCGATTTTCTCAATACGATTGCGGCGCCCCTTATAGTCCAAGAACACCACGCCACTGCCCTTATCCACGCCGTACTCTTTGGCCAAATCCGGGCGTTCATTCACTTCGACAAAATTGAGCTGGATCTTAGCGCTTTCGTCTTGATACTTTTTGATCAGTTCGCGGAACATCCGACGATTCTCTTCATTGCCCTCAACGCCTTTTTTATAAAAGAAGAGTACTTTTAAATCTGAATCGAGATTCTTGACCAACTTGATCGACTGCTCGGACAAAGTGTTCGTGCGACCACTTGAAAAGTCCCAAGTCTTATAGTGTTTCACACCCAAGTAGTTCACAATAATCAAAACCGCGAGCATCAGGACAATTAAAACTCCCATGCTCATGCCTTCTTTGGTGGTTTTCATCGTGAA
>JANJTG010000396.1 GCA_024711265.1 Bdellovibrio sp.
CAAGGCGGTGCTGGCCGAGCGTCTTCAGCGCCATGGTCTCGTCCAGGTCCTGCACAACCTGCCGGCGGGCGACTGGGAAGGCGGCGAGCGCGGCATCGCCTGCCACCCGGACCGTGTCGGCGAATTCCAGGACGGCGTCGGACGCGCCATCGAATATGCGACCGCGCTCGGCTGCGGGCAGGTCAACTGCCTCGCCGGGATCGCCCCGGCCAACGTGGACGCCGACCGGGTGCACGCCACCCTGATCGACAACCTGCGCTTCGCCGCCCGCCAGTTCAAGGCCGCCGGCCTGCGCCTGCTGGTGGAGCCGATCAACACCTACGATATGCCCGGCTTCTACCTCAACCGTACCGCGCAGGCCGCGGCGCTGGTCGACGCGGCCGGCGCCGACAACCTTTTCATCCAGTACGACGTCTACCACGCCCAGCGCATGGAAGGGGAGCTCGGCAACACGCTCGCACACTACCTGCCGCGCATCGCGCACATCCAGATCGCCGACAACCCGGGGCGCAACGAGCCGGGCACGGGCGAGATCAATTACGCCTGGCTGTTCCGCCACCTCGACCGCCTCGGTTACGCGGGCTGGATCGGCTGCGAGTACAAGCCCGCCGCCGGCACCCGCGAAGGCCTGGGCTGGATCCAGGCGCTGGCCGGCACAAGCCCGTCGGGAGCGGACTCCGCGACACCGCCGACGGCTGCAGTCGCGCCGACGCAGGCCCGTAGCGGATAGGAAGCGAGGCGAAAAGCAAAAAAAACCGCGGTCCCCCGCGGTTTCCGGCGTGCGCGACGCGCTTCTTGCTTGCTTTTTACTTCTTGGCGGCGGCCAGGCCGTTGATGATTTCCTGCTTCGCTTCTTCGACCGTGCCCCAGCCCAGCACCTTGACCCACTTGCCGGGCTCCAGATCCTTGTAATGCTCGAAGAAGTGCACCGTCTGCTTCATCAGCAGCTCAGGGAGATCATCGGTAGTCTGCACCTTGTCGTACAGCGGGGTCAGCTTGGACACCGGCACGGCGACGACCTTGGCGTCGACGCCGCCATCG
>JANJTG010000096.1 GCA_024711265.1 Bdellovibrio sp.
CATCTCAACGGTCACGGGCTTACTGATAAAATTATGAGCCCCCAACTGCATGGCCTTCACGGCGGATGCCACGCTTCCAAAACCACTCATCATGACGACCTTCACGTGGGGCCGTTTTGTTTTGAGCTCTCGCAAAAAATCCAAACTGTTTTCAGAGCCGACGCGAAGGTCCAACAAAGCCCAATCCCATTCCTGCAATTGAGACGCCGGGGGCGTTTGCGCATAGGCCGTCACAACAAGACCTCGTTCTTGTAGTTCTTCAGTCAGGACCTCACGGAGGCCCTTGTCATCTTCAACAAGTAAAATCTTGATTCCTTTGATGTCGGTCATAATTCCTCCAAAGGCAGTCGAACTTGAGCTGTCGCGCCCAGGCCTGATGAGTTATTAAATATTTTAAACTCGCCTCCGGCCGCTTGGGCCATCATTGAGGCCGAATAAAGGCCTAAGCCATTTCCATCTTCTTTGCTCGTCACAAAAGGCTCCCCGAGGCGAGAAAGTATCTCTTGCGAAAGACCTTCACCTCGATCGGTGACCTCAAGCACTACCCAGGAGTCTTTTTTAAAAAGACGCACATAAATAGTCGCTCCCTGCGGAGAAGCTTCGTAGGCATTATCCAAAAGATCAAAGAATGTTTGTGAAAAAGCCAACACCTGCAATCGACAAGGCAAAGCCTCCTCCATAAAGTGTTTTTCAATATGAACGGGCTCATTTTCTTTTTCCCATACCTTCAAAAGATCCATGGTAAGCTTTTCAACCTCCACCCTTTGAAGTTCTGACTGTGATGAACGTGAAAAGACTGAAGCCATATGTTGAAAAACCTGAACACACTCTTCTAAAGAACTTTGAGCCTTTTCAAATTCTTCGCGCACGGAAGGTTCTTGGGCCGAAAGTTTTCTAAGACCTCTTTCCATGCGCAACTTTAAAGAGTTCATGGGTGTCGCCAACTGATGGGAAAAACCCGCCGTCAAAGCACCCAATGCTTTCAGTCGATCGGCTTGATGCTGACGATCCTGCAAAAGGCGGATTCTTTGTTCATTTTCCTGAAGGACCCGTGAAAAATAATGACTGACAAACCAAGAGGCCGTGATCAAAACCCATTGAGAGAGAAAACTTAGAAACATTTCCGAGGTGTCAACAGCCACAGTCACTCGAGCATCGAGATAGGTTTCAAACTGCAAAAGCCCTAGTAAGGCAAGAACCGTAAAACCAAAAATATAAGAGGCCCGTTGACGCAGCAACATACCACCTAAGAACGAGTGAATACATAAGATGCTCACGAAGGGATTATTGGCAGAACCACTTACAAACAACAATCCCACCGCCGCCAAGAGATCCACCCACAAATGCACCAAGACGTGTTTGGGTTTTACCGCATCTTCCCGAGGCCATAGACCCTGTGACAAAACATTGAAGACCGCAAGAAGTGCCAGCACCGCAATAAAATAGGGAAGATCCTTATTTTGAAGGTATCCCCACTTCAAAAGAGGCAAAGTCCCCAAAATAAGGCAGATAATGGCAATCCAACGAAAACGAATGAGTCCTGGCATGGGTTCTTCATAGCGGACACCCCTCAACGCCGCAACAAGTCTCTGAGTGCCGCAACCCTTCGTTGCATTTTTTAAATGCAAATAACTTGCATCTGAAAAGTGACAGTGCTAGAACCCCCTCTTGTCACCAAGGAGAGCACCATGAAAAATCAAATCCACCTTGTCGCCCTGGCTATTTTACTGAGCAGCACCCCGGCCTGGGCTCAAAACATTCTACAAAATGTCCAGACATCCGCCGCCATCGACATCACGGCCCCCCTCCATTTCGAAAATTCAGAGGAAAATAAGCTGGATATTCGCTCGGCCGAACTGCTTTTCTTTGGCCCCTTGGACCCCACCTTTGATGGAACTTTGAACGTGGCGGCCCACAATGAAGAGGGCGAATTTGCACTTGAAATTCATGAAGCCTATCTTAGCTCAAGCAAAGTGATTCCCTCGTCACGCTTTAAGATCGGAAAGTTTTTCTTAGGCGTGGGGCGCCTCAATCAATTTCATCAACATGACTGGGCTTTTATTTCGGGCCCTCGTGTACAAACGGAGTTCTTTGAGGAAGAGGCCGTCGCCGACTCGGGAGGCGAGTTTTCAACTCTGCTTCCTTTGGATTCCTATTGGGACATCACCGTCGGCGTCACCAATGGATACACCTATGGGCACGCCCATGATGCTGGTGAAAAGCCTCGCGTACCCACACACTATATTCATCCCGTAAACTTCATCGATTTCGGTGATGCTGGCGCTTTACAATGGGGCGCAAACTACTTGGGAAGAACCGATGCGCATGGCGTTCAAACACAGCTCTACGGTCTTGATTTTGTCTTTAAGAAAATGGAAGGAAAAACGCTAAGCTTTCTTTTGCAGTCTGAAATCTGGTACCGCAACCTAAGCGCCCCGGGGACCAGCGCTAAAGAAGATATGGGTGCTTATATCTATCCTCAAATCTCATTAAACGAACAGCTCTTCGCCGGTCTTCGCGTGGATCTCTTTTCCGAACTCTCTCGAACCTTTGCCAGCGATGACTCTCGACAAGACAACTTAAACTATGCTTTCGTTCCCACTTTGACCTATAAACATAGCGAATTCACTTTGTTCCGGGCCGCCTACACTTATGATATTCAACAGTATAAAGGCGAAGCCGACAGTCTGAATCAGATGATCGAGTTCCAAATTGTGTCCCTGCTGGGAGCTCATCCCGCTCATGCATTTTAGAGGTGGCCTGTGAACAAACTGATTATCGCCCTTTTGTTTTCACTTTCGACGCAAGCCCAAGCCAAGATCAAGGTTGTCACCACTCTTCCGGAAATTGCCGAGATCGTTAGCTTTATTGGAGCAGAAAACGTTGAAGTGCAAAGTCTTTTACGAGGTTCTGAAGATCCTCACTATGCGGAGGCACGCCCGGATTACATCTTGAAGGTCAATCGGGCGGACATTGTTTGCTCTGTGGGATTGGACTTGGAAATCGGCTGGCTTCCCAAAATTTTAAGCAAATCCGGTAATGCCAAAGTTCAAGAGGGAGGCCCGGGTCTGTGTGTCTTGGGAAACAGTGTTCAAGCCCTGGATATTCCTGAAGGGGTCATCAACCGCTCCCTTGGGGACGTTCACGCACATGGCAATCCCCACTTCAACCTTTCACCCCTCAAGCTTGCGGAATCCGGTGCGGAAGTGGTGCGGGTCCTTTCTGTCACGTTGCCTGACAAAAAATCCGAGTTTGAGAAAAATTATGATTCATTCAAAAAGAAGATGACGGAACTTCACGCAGCTCTTTCAAAATCCGTGAAGAAAACAAAAGTCATGGAGTATCACAAAGAGTTCACCTACTTTTTTGCGGCCTATGGCCTTGAGTCTTTGGGGTCTCTCGAAGAAAAACCTGGAATGCCGCCGTCTGCGGCTCGCTTGGCTCAAGTGGCCAAACTGGCGAAAGACAATAAAGTCGCTGTTCTTTTTGCAACGCCTTCCGCACCCCACAAAACACTAGAAAGATTTCGAGAGCTGTCGGGCATTCCTGTGGTCATCGTGCCCTCTTATGTTCAAAGAGGCGGCGAAACAAAAGCGAAGTCGATTGAAGAACTGCAACGTCTTTTGGTAACATCCCTTCCATGATCACCCTCCTTGAAGTTCAAAACCTACAAGCCCTCAGTAGCGAAGGACATCGTCTTTCGCCTGTTATCAATTTTGAACTTCACGAAGGAGAAGTCCTTTTTTTACGTGGCGACAATGGAGCTGGAAAAAGCACTTTGCTGAAGACCTTACTAGGTCTCCACAAACACTACGAGGGCCAATTTCACTTTTCCATTCCCCCTTCTCAGATCGAATATCTTCCGCAGTTAGGTAATTTGCATTTTCATTTGCCGTTAACTTTAAAAGACATGCTGCCGACTGCACAAAGTGATTCACCCCTTTTGAGGGATCTGGATCTCAATAAAAAATGGAACACCGCCAGCGGTGGCGAAAGGCAGAAAATTCTGTTGGCCTCTGTTCTTACCAAAGCCCCTCGTCTTCTGGTTTTGGACGAACCCTTCAACCATGTAGACAAAGACTCCAGTCAGATTCTGGAGGACGCGTTGGGATGGTTTTTGAAAACACATCCACAAAGTTCTTTGATGCTGGTGTCTCATCGCGCTCTTATCCAATCATGGCCCAAAGTGCGCTTCTTGGAGATTCGATGAGTTCTTTCTTCGAACTATTGCAAATATATCGGTGGTCCCTTCCTGCCAGTGTTGTGATGGCGGCTGTGTTAGCCTTGATCGGGGGACAATGGACTGCGCGAGAAAAAAGCGCGCAGATTTTTGTTCTGGGCCAAGGATCTTCGCTGGGAATTGTTTTAGGTCTGGCACTGAATATTCTTTGGGGCAGTGATCTTCATGGATTGAGTTTATTTTTGGGGTTGTCTCTGGGGTGGCTGACTCTTTTGATCTCGGACTCTGTGATTGAGATTCGCGAAGATCGCAATCACACTTACCTGACCCTGTTCGTCTTTTTCCTTTCCATGACCTATCTGCTGACTTCTTTGATTCCGTCTTTGGAATCTCACATGGCCTCCTCTTATTTCGGTGATGTCGCCGTCATGAGCGACTTCGGAGCCCAAGCCTGCCTAGGCCTCGGCCTTCTGTTCGGAGGATTTATTCTGTTTTACTGGCGCTCCCTTACCATGATCTCTTTTCAGTTGGTCAATCGCAGTGGGATTCATAAACGAATCGAAAATCGAATCTTTGATATTGCGACCTTGCTCCTCACCACCATGGCGATCCAGAGTATGGGATACCTGTACACGATCGGCTCTCTTTTTATTGGGACAAGCTTTGCCGCCCATCGAAGTGCCAACTTAAAAAATTACACCCAACGCCTGCTGGTCATTGCCTTGCTGGGGAGCCTCCTGGGATTTACGGTGTCTTTGATTTCCACGGCATTACCCACAGTTCCCTGCATCCTTTTAGGGCAAATGATCGTGGGAGGACTTTCTTATACAAAGAAATAGTGGAACGAGGGCTGGGCTTCCCGCTTTTGTCCGTCCACGTTGAACAGACAAATCACTTCCGTGCGCACCCCTTTTTTGACGTTAAAGACGGTCAAATCGGCGTTTTCAATGATCTGATGAAGACCTCGGCCCGCACCACCTTTGTTGGCGTTCATGCTGCCAGCTTGGCCGTTGTAACAACTTAAGAGATAATCAACAATGACCTCTTTGCTGAGAGATCCGAATGGATCTTTAACGGAAACCGCCAACAACACGCCATCACTGGCATACTGAAATTGTGACTGCTGGTGGGTATCCAACTGAATCTCTTCCTTACGGGAGATATGATTAAAGATGGATTTGCCTTGCGAGTCTACAGGAGCATCATAGATGGCGTTCATGAGCATTTCTTCCGCAACGGTATTTACGCGATCTAAAACAGTACTCCGAATTCCCATTTTTTTAAAATAGGCAAAAAGCTCTTCGCGAAGCCCCTCACGCTGACTTGAACGAGTCACCACGCGGGTCTGCATTTCAACTCCCCAGGTCAGATACTTTTCAATTCCGAAAAGATCGTTGTTCAAGAGTTTACTGAGGGCGGTCAGGACATATCGGATGGTAGCATTGCGATCTTCCGCATCTCGCGAAATAATATGTTCCACAAAACGATTCTTTTCTAAAATCTTTAAGTTCCCCTGCACATCATGGCTGGTCAGCAAAACCGCATAAGGTGAGGACTTCTTGTCTTGAACTTCTTTAAGAACATCGACGCAGGCTTCTTCACAAAGAACAATGTCGTATTTATTATCTGCCAAAAAAGCGCGGCCCATTTCTGAATCATTGGCGATATCGAGTTGTACACCGGTGCCCCCCAGGGCCATACGAATGGGAAGCTGTTGTTTTTTGTCCGGCTCAACAAGAAGAACTTTTCCGCCACCACTTTTTTCAATGGCGCTTTGGGCCTCATGAAGCTCGCGATTGAGAATTTCGAAAAGACGCGCCTTTTCATTGGTTCTCATCAGGCGTTCGGTCAAAATGAAGCAGTAGATTTGAAAGAGAAGCGCCTGAAAACGATCTTTGTCTTTGGGATGAACATGCGCAAAGTCTTCAGAACGAAGAACAAAACACTCTACCGGGCTCAAGGCTCTGATCGTCGTCGAAGTGAGATTCGAAGTGATAACACTCATCTCTCCAAAAACCTCGCCGGCCGTATCTAAAGTCGCAATGACTTCGCCTGCCAGTGATACTTCCACCTTTCCTGATCTGAGAAAAAATAAGGAGCTGTTCTTTTTGCCTTCTTGAAGAACAAAGCTGCCGGGCTCAAACGATTCCGCATTAATCATGGTGGATGCCTGCAACAACAGATCCTCACTGAAGGACTTGAAAAACGAAAAAGACTTAATTTCCTTAGCAATCTCAGCCGGATGCAATTTCATATGACATTAATTATGTAGTCACTTAGGACACCTTGACTAGAATCGTCTTGAATATTTAAGGGAATAAAAGAAAATTAAGTCTATCGTCGGTATTTATGGAGGCGCCTTGTATCCAATGATCCCTATCTCCCCAGCTTTTGGAATTCCGACCTATTATATTGTTTTGAGCATAACAATTTGTATCGCTCTTCTGTGGCTCACCCGCCGTACTGAACGAATGAACCTGTCGCGAGCTCTGGCTCTCGACTTAAGTCTTATTATCATGGTAACGGGTTTTATCGGAGGGCGCCTTTTCCACGTTTTCTATGAAGACTTCGGCTACTACCAAAAAGAGCCCTGGCATGTTCTGGAGTTTTGGAACGGCGGTTTTGTATTTTACGGCGGCGCCCTGCTCGCCAGCCTCTTCAGCATTTCCTTTTTATACTTCAAACACCACGAACACTTGGAACAATATCTTGATTTGTTCGCGCCGATCATCTCCTTTACCTATGCGGTGGGAAGGATCGCCTGCCTTTTAGCTGGGTGCTGTTACGGTCGCTTCTGCGAACTGCCTTGGGCCCTGGAAGGACGCCACCCCACTCAAATATACGCCTCTTTGTGGGAACTGGGAGTCTTGATGATTCTTTTAGGCTGCGACAAAATTTCCCCTACAGAACGCAAGCCTCGTCCCCTTCAAAATCCCGGAAGTCTTTTCTATCTCTGGATGGTTCTTCATGGCATCGGAAGGTTTATGATGGAATCTTTCCGTGATGATTTTCGTGGCCCCTCTTTGGGGATCTCGATTTCAAGCTGGATCAGCCTCGCCCTGATAGGTTTGGGATTTTACCTTCTATTCCGGAAGCCAACAAACAGGGGCACGACAACTCTCCCCTAATTGACAAAGAGCTCCCTGCACGTAGCTATCCATGCGACATTGATCGGAAGGATAGGCATTTCGAATGAGCTCTGACGCCGCCTTTTCTGGATTCAGAATATTGACGGGAGTGTACTCGCGATAAGAATACATTTGTAAAAGATGAATCATATCGACTCCAGCTTGAAGAGTGCGGGCGCAATCGACATTGCCCTTACACAGCTTTTCAACTTGAGGATCCACCGCTGTCACGATGCCTGGGTTTTCCTTGAGAAAGCGCGGCAGACATTCCGACGCCGAATAGAAGTCAGACTGTCCTTCGATAGAGGCCCAATCAGAACCGGGAATCGTCTGACGAGGCTCTCCGCCTAAAATATGCCCCAATTCATGACAGAGGATCGCCGCCAAAGCCCCTTTCGTAACTCCGGGCGCACGCACCATGCCTCCCCACAAAGAAATCTGCATGAAGTGTTCTTTCTTCTGAGCGAAAGCTGCGAAGTAGGGACTTTCCCATTCTTGCGGAATTACCAAGGCCATTCCGGTTTTTTGATAAACTTTAATAAAGCTATAAGAGGAAAACTTGGCGATAAGTTCGGCATAGTCCTGATGAGTCAATGTCGATACCTGGGTCGAGCCTACTGGAAGATAGAAGTAACCCGATCGTCCAGAGTCTTGAGCATTGACGGGTCGCTGAATCAGAGCCTTTGGTGACTGAAACATCACAACCAGAAGGCTTAGAAGGAGGCTCGCGATAATGAAGGGTAGAAGTTTTCTTAGCGCCATGGCCGAGAAACATACCATATCAACGCGCCCTTACCCACTGTAATGATTCTAACGCTCTTGCCAAGAAATGTCTCATTTTGAGATTCCCCTCTGAAACCACACGAAGTGACGCAAAATGGCCGCTCCATGAATTTTTTAAACAGTTCAGACAGGCTCTACTTCAA
>JANJTG010000105.1 GCA_024711265.1 Bdellovibrio sp.
CAGAACGAATGACAGAGTCCGGAGAGATCTGTCGCCAACCCGACCCATCGTAAAAAGAAACACGAAGCTTTCGGGAATCACCATTGGAGGAAGAATAAGTACTTGATCCATTAACACAAACATAGTCACCACTACTCAACGTACAACTGCCGCAGGAAAAGACACTCGTGTTATTAAAAGCATCAAGAATACTTGAGGCTCCACCCAGTGGGAACTGCACTGCTCCGGCCCCAATAGAGACATCAAAAACGCCCCCGGAATTAACCATGTTATATCCCGTGACCTGCTCCTGATAAAGCACACAACTTCCCGATGGGTCCGTAATTTGAAACAGAAAAGAAACGTTGTTGTATTCTAAAGGGGACCCGTCAGATTTAAGAATTCGCCCTTGGTAAGTGAGAACACTTGGCGACGCCCAGGAACTGGAACCAATTATTAAGCTGCTTAAAATATGAAGAATTGCAAACGCGCCCCTCCTTGCAGAGAGACTCTTTAACACCGTGGTTTTCAGGAAATCGCACCTACTGCTCATTTCCAACACCTCTTCCAGAACGTCCCGTTTTCATCTTTATCGGTTTTTAACTAGAGCATCTGAAGATCTACTCTTGAACATTGCCCAAAACTCATAAATGAAGACATCCCCCTTTCCGCCTGACTCTTTTTGGTACCTTAGGGGCGTCAAAAGGCACTATTTACACCTCATAAGAAAATTAAGACCTTCTAAGGCCTCAAAACGGCGGCAAGGTCTTTGCTGAGTCTTCTTCATATCTAAATATATGGAGGTCCGTGTGAAGAACCATTTATGGGTTGCTGCCTTGATGATCGCTTTGTCCCCGCTCACGTCTAATGCCGAGAACTTGATTGAAAGCTCCAAGGACCTGAATTTCCGCCTAAGAAGCACCAAAGATCTTCTTTTGGGGGTCGCCAGCAACGCCGAACAAGATAGACACTATCAAATCACGCAAAAAGAACTGCAAGGTGTTCTGCGCATCATTCACCGTGATGATCTTTCTGCGATGGACCTGATTAATCTCAAACTTAATCTCAATCTAGATTCGCGTTACAACGACTTATCTTTTGAACAAAAAATCGACCTCGAGAAAGTCATGACCGACGTCTCATGGGTTCGCTCCAGAATGTCTGAATACGAATTCTTCAGTAAGTTTCACTGTCGTTTTGCAGTTCGAGACAACCCTTTAGAGGAACTACCTAATGACTCATTTATTAAGAACCCCGCACAGTACCGCGATCAAATGCCTCGCGAGATCATTGACCATGCTGAGGAAACTCGCGGAGACCGCGCCGTGATTGGAATGTGTTGGGATAATGCAGAGAAAGACGTTTTAAACTCTTGGACACAAGAGATTCGTAAAAAACAGTTTCAACAATAACTCAATATAAAAAAAGATCTCCTCAATATCCTTGAGGAGATCTTTTGCTTTTTTCTACATTGCGTTTCTATTCACACTTACTGCTTCCGCAGTCCGCGCAAACAAAACAACCCTCTTGAATTTTTAGGTTGTTTCCGCCACAGCTCGTGCACTTAATGGTCTTGATCTCTTTGATGTACGTCTTCAAGGTACGACCGATCGCTTTCGCGAAAGACGTGATCGTTCCCTCACTCTTAATCAATTGAGAAACCACAAACTCGATATCCGCGCCATGACGAAGTGCCGTGGAAATCATTCTTGTCAAAGCCTCTTGTTCGTCGGATTCAAAGAACTTACGGATATCCGCCAGCACCCACCCATCCTTCGTCTCAAGATTGTAAAGACCCGATTTTTCTTTCACGAGCTTTCCGTTTTTCACATGAGTCGGCAAATGAAGACTGTTTTGTTTCATTGCGAAGACTTCATAAGGATCATTCCCCAAAAGCCCCACTAGAACCACCCAACGGCTTCCTGCACTGGTAATCTGATGAATATCGCAATCCAAAGATTTGGGACGAGGAATTGCTTTCGTATGCAATACCGCAGAGTCATCTTTGGCAACCACGGCACTCGATGCCGACAACACGGTCGTCATTGTGCCTTCACGATAAGACGTACATCCTTTGATCGTTCCTGTTTTATAGACGTCATAATAAAGACGTTTGAAATCTTCGTACGGATAGTTCTCTGGAATATTCACCGTCTTTGACATGGCCGAATCAATGTATTTAGAAAGAACGCCCATGGTTTTAACGTGATCGTCAATAGTGAGATTGAAGGTTGTCGAAGCCCAATCTGCCTGAGGATCCCAGCTCTTATTCTTTTCATGGAAACGAACGGCGTAATCTCGTACACGAGATTCCTTCAACAACCCACGAGACGCATCAAACTTCCAAACGTCATCATTGAACTTTGTGAAGAGCAAACTCTCGTCCCCTTCTTTCGTCCAATGCCATTTCGTTTCAGGCCCTGAGATATCGTAAGTTTTAGCCTCCCAATTGATATTCTTTGGGACACCCAAGCCTTCCGGAGGGAATGGCTGCATCACCGTGCGCGTGTATTCAGCCATAAAAATAGGCTCCAATCCGCCAGAGACGTTATTGGCGAAGACCGAGCTGTTCCCAGTAGGTTGAATAGACAACAAATGGCTGTTGCGAATGCCATACTGACCAATGAGTTCTTTGACTTCCGGCTTGAGCTTTTCAACAAAATGACTTTTCAGATATTTCTCTTTATTGAAAAGAGGGAAGGCACCTTTTTCTTTCGCCAGCAATGCCGATGTTTTGTAAGCCTCATTCATCATGAATGTACCCAACTCTTCAGTCAGTTTGAGAGCTTCCTCAGAGCCGTACTTCACTTTCAGCATCATCAAAGCAGAACCGTAACCCAACATTCCCAAACCGATTCTTCGTTTCGCTTTAATACTATCTGCCTGCTCAGGAAGTGGAACCAAAGTTTTATCATTCACGTTGTCCATAAAACGGACGGCCGTTTGAATGGTCTCACCCAGCTTTTGATAGTTCCAAGTTCCTTTGGCTTCATCCACAAATTGAGTAAGATTCACAGAGCCCAACAAACAAGCTCCCCCAACCGGAAGAACCTGTTCTCCGCAAGGATTGGTCGCGTTGATATGTTCTGCGTAATAAAGGTTATTCAATCTGTTGATCGTATCGATAAACAAAATACCAGGCTCATTGCGGTTGTATGTCGACTTCATGATCAAGTCCCATAGGACATTGGCATTTTCGAAAGTCTTATACGTTTTTACCGGAAGCCCTTTGGCCTTCCAGTTGGTAAGATTGCCATCCCAGTACTTCTTATACTCTTCCTTCGCATTTTCATGGTCAGGGAATTCCAAATTCCAAGGAAGATTTTTTTCCACCGCATTCATAAAATCATCAGACACAAGGACTGACATATTGAACTTGGTCAAACGGCCCGGCGTTTGTTTCGCCGTGATGAACTCTTCGATGTCGGGGTGGTAAACGGACATCGTCACCATTTGAGCGCCCTTACGAATTTTCTTTTTACCTTTGTCTTCTGACTTCTTAAAACCACTTCCCGCAGTGATCACGGAGCTTTGCGTATCCCACATCTCTAAAAGTTTAACGGCTCCAGGAGAATCCCCACCGATTCCACTGACGTAAGCGCCACGAGGACGCATCACATCGGCACAAAAACCATATCCACCTTCGGACTTAAGAATCAACGCCTGACGTTTCAATTCGTCCATGATGCTTTCCATAGAGTCTTGATTCTCTCCACGGAAACCACTGACGAAGCAGTTGATGTAGGTTGTGCCCTTAAGACCCGTTCCCGCATTGGACGTGATACGTCCACCAGGCACGAATTTAAAATCTTCAAGCAAGTCCAAAAAACGCTCTGTCCAATAGTCACGAATTTCCGGAGCCTCAACAGAGGCTAAATCTTTTGCGATAGCAAGATGGCGATCGTTCACGTCTTTTTCGCCAGCAAACTTATATGTAGCCTCGAAAATCTCTTTCGAGAAATCATCGTTAAACTGCGTGTTACGCTTTTGAATCTTCGAACTCCCAACCACAGGCTCACTCGACGAGGACTTTTCGTTCACTCGGGCTTTTTTGACTTCAGGGTGAGTGGTTCTTGGTGGCATTTCAGACAAATTAAGATCGGGATTCATTTAAGCTCCTTCATGGCTCCGAGTTACATCCCAACTAGACCAAGGGATGGTTGACCTTACAAGAATAATTTCGCGGAAAAATCGGAATCCGACAGAGTGGGTGCCCAAACAACGCCCGCCTTGAAAGCTCAAGTTTTAGGAAGGTGGTACTTAGATACCTGGTTTTAATTAAAAATCTTACTTTTTGATGTGCTTATTTTTTAGGCGATGCTTATTTAGTAAGCAAATCTCTTCACCCCGCGTTGAGGAGTGATTTTAAGCGGCGCTTAAAACTCCGATCATATCCCCCCTCCCGAAGGAGGTCTGCGGTTTGTTTAAATTAAAGAGCTTTCCTCAGGAACGAACGTCTCTCGCACTTGTGGCCAGAACCAATCCAGTTGTGGATCTGAGGCGATCACATCCTTAATAAGAACTTTGATATCCCCTTTGGTGGAGATCTCTCGGCGAAGCCAAATTTCAATCTCATCATAACCAGGACCGATGATCGTGATCTCGACACGACTCAAGAAATGCAGAAGATGCAAATCTTTGGTGGCGACGGATTTACCCTCGGTCTTTCCGCGGATGAAATTAAGCACCTCTTGTTTGATTTCTGCGAAAGAGCGATAGTTGATACGACGAAGAATAAGATCGGCGCGATGATCCCGATTGATCCAACGCTGATGTAAACCCCGCTGCACTAAATTGATTAAGTAGTTTCGCAATACTGTAGGGACCAGACGAAAATCTTCGTCCGGCAACGACATCACCTGCATCAAATCAACGTAGCGAGCCTGTTCCTGGCCGCGACGAAGGGAGGTGAGTACTTCTGGTATTCTCAGAAGAGATTCGCGAATACCTAGAAGATCGATTCCTGCTCCATCCGTGAAGTAGAGAATTCTCATACCTCTATCATGACCTATCTTTCGAGAATGTGTGTAGAAATTTGATTATTCACGACCATGGTCCAGCTTGTATTTTTTCGTGCAGACCCCCCGCCTTTTTGATAGGATTGATCGAGGCCCAAGGACTAGGCACCCGGCAGAATATGCCGGTTAAAAGACAAAGGATTGTACAACTGTGATTTCACGTAACCCGAAGAATCAACGTCCCCCTTTTGAGAAGTGGTACTCTTACATTCTCTTTATCTTTGTTGGTTACTGTATTGCAGATCTCGCGATCCTCGCTTACCGCGATCGTATGTTGCCACAAACCGCTCCACCCTCACATCCCAAATCTTCCCACTTTGATTCCGGAATCAGTCGCGGCGCCTACAACACCATCACCAATCGTAATATTTTTGCCTCCAGCGGAGTGATTCCCGACGCGTTGATTGATAAATCCAAAGGAAGTGAATCGCAAAAAGAGGCAGACCCTGTCCCCTCACAACTTCCCCTTAATTTGATTGGCACACTCGTGCACTCCAATCCCGACAAATCCATCGCGGCGATCGAAGTGCGCGGCAAAAATCAGGTCACCTCCTACAGTCCGGGAAAAGAAATTGAAGGCATGGCTTCCATCCTGCGCGTCGAAAGACAAAAGGTGATCTTCCGCAACCTCAACTCCAACCGTCTTGAATACATCGAGATGAAAAAAGACGGCAACAAAGTGGCTTTCGGAGCGGGCGTCAAGTCCTCTGGCGGAGGAGCTCAAGAAGTCCAAAGAGTGGGTGGCAACAACTTCGTCATCAAAAGGGCCGATCTGCTGAAGTACACCAATGATCTTTCCAGCATTTTGATGCAAGCGCGCGCTGTTCCCAATCGCGAACCCGGCACCGGCAATATCAACGGATTCCGTCTTTTGGATATGCAGCCAGGAAGTATTTATGAACAGTTGGGGCTTCAGCGCATGGATGTTATCAAATCCGTCGACGGCACACCTGTGGATAGCCCGGCTAAGGCCATGGAACTTTATAACACTCTTAAGAATTCACCGAAGGTGACTCTTCAGGTGGAAAGAAACGGCAAAAGCGAAACCATGACTTACAACATTCAGTAATGCGTGGGCTTGCACTTGAATTTGTTTAATTAATCCTCAAGAAGAGGAGAGGAAAAATGAAAAAAACCATCAGCATAGGAATTGCTTCATTGATGACAGCCCAACTTGTGGGCCCGGCAGCGCATGCTCAGTTTGAGGATTTCCCTCCTCCTCCACCACCTCCAGATTTCGACGACTCCGGAAGCAACTTCCCTTCTGCACCCTCCACACTTCCCGGCAGCCCCGCCTCTGGAGCTGCACGTGGACAAAACAAAGGCGCCAATGATGTTTTAAGCAAAACGGCCAAGGACAAATTTGCCAAAGCCCCTATTGAAGACATCAACAGCGCCAACTTTCCTGAGACGATTGAGTCTTTTGACTTCCCCAACGTTGAAATCACGGACGTCATCAAAGCGATCAGCGAGCTGACGGGAAAGAACTTTATCATCGATCCCGGTGTGCGCGGAAAGATCACAATCATTGCCCCCAGCAAGATCACGGTGGCTGAAGCTTATAAAGCTTTCTTGTCCGCCTTGGCGATTAACGGCTTCACCGTTGTTCCTTCTGGCAGCTTCCTGAAAGTTAAGTCAGCCCGTAACGCTCAACGTGACAATATTGAGACTTTTTCGGGCGCTTACTATCCTAACAGCGATCAGATGATCACCCGTATCATCCACTTGAAACATATTTCAGCAGCGCAAGTAAATAGAGATCTCCGCATCCTTCCATCCAAGGACGGAGAAATGAACATTTACGAGCCTACGAACTCTATTATCATTTCAGATTACGGCTCTAACATTGATCGCGTGATGAAAATCATCAGCCAATTGGATGTTCCTGGATTTGAAGAACAACTTGAAGTTATCCCTATTAAGTATGCAAAGGCCAAAGATCTTGCGGATCTTGTTGATAAAATCGTCAACAAAGGAAGTAAGTCTCAGGGCTCTGCACCCGGCACCTTTACTGCCGGCGTTCCCCGTTTTTCTCGTTCCGCCAGCGCGACCTCTCAACAGGGTGCGAGCTTCTTTATGGCCATCCCTGACGATCGCACCAATTCGATCATCGTGGTGGGCAATAAGTCCGGCATCGTGCGTATCAAAAAATTGATCTCTCAACTTGATTTCAAAATCCGCCCTGAAGAGTCCGGTGGCGTGTACGTTTATTACGTTAAAAATGGCGATGCCGAAAAAATCGCACAAACCCTTCAGGGAGTCACAAAAGACGCAACTCCAAAGCCCGCGGCAGGCGGAAGTTTGCTATCCCCGATTGGAGCCAGTGGTCAGATGCAGGCCCCTCAGGAGATCTTTGGCGGCGACGTCAAAATCACGGCTGATAAAACCACCAACAGCCTTGTCATCACCGCCAGCAAACAAGACTATGAGGTCGTACTCAATCTTTTAGCTAAAATCGACATTCCACGGGATCAAGTCTTCGTTGAGGCCATCATCATGGAGATGAGCGCCAATGATGGAAACTCTTGGGGCGTTGGATATTATAAATACGGCGATTCAGGTTATGGAAAAGTCGGATTCAACGGCGGCATGAATTTGAACGAGTTCTTAAGCCCTACGGGCGGAAATGGCGCCGTGATTGGGTTTGGTGAAGGCAAGGTTGTTGAAGTAACCGATCCTGTTTCCAAAACCACTCTAAAAATCCCGAGCTTGGTTGGATTTATCAATTTCTTAAAAACAACAAAAAAGGCCAACATCCTTTCAACTCCTCAATTAACAACCTTGGACAACCAAGAGGGCGAAATTGAAGTGGGTGATAAGGTCGTCGTGGGCTCAAATGCCACCAGTTCTGGAACCAGCGGAACAACGATCACGACTCCGGTCTTCGAAGACGCAACGATCAAGCTGACACTAAAACCCTTCATCAGTCCTTCCACCAATGCGATTCGCATGGAGATCAAACAACAGGTTTCTCAGTTGTCAACGGCGAGCACTCCAAAGGCTTTCCAAGATTCCACTCAGCCTTTGGCGAAACGTTCTATTAAAACCGTGATCAATGTGAACAACGGAGACACGGCCGTTCTGGGCGGTTTGATGAAGGAACAAGACATTGAGTCCGTGACGAAAGTTCCTCTTCTTGGGGACATTCCTATCATCGGCTGGTTGTTCAAGTCCCGCACGATCGTCAAAGATAAAACCAATATGGTGGTGTTCTTGACTCCGAAAATCATTCGCAGTTCAGCGGACGCAAACCAGATTGTCTCTAAAAAGCTCAATGAACGTATCGATTTTGTTAAATCTCAAGGTGGCGTAGATCCTTACGGCAAAAGAATGGATGAACTGTACCGCAAGGCTCAGTCCCCGTCCGCTCCGTCAGAACCGACAGCCCCTGTTATTGAAGAGGAATAATTTAAATGGCCTCCGTGGATATTCAAACCATTTTGTCGAAAGCAACCTCCCTGTCGCAGGACCAAATTCGTTCTGTGCTGAACAACCCCTCGGTGGTGAGACCCGTCACCGTGGGCGAGGCCCTTTCAGCAAAAGAATTTTCCACGGCGGATGAAGTCGTCGCCGATCTTTGCAAAGAATTGGGCCTGGATTTTATTCGCGACATTCCCGTCAGCGATATCGCCGTCGACTTGATCCGAGACCTTCCCATCAACTACGCTAAACAGCACAATATTCTGCCCTACAAAGACGAACAAGACACTTTGACGGCATTGACCAGCAATCCGGTCAATCTCAAAGCCTTGGATGACCTAAAGGTTCTTTTCGGCAAAAAGGTCCGCCCGCTTATCACGACAACCAGCCGTATCCAGGATGCCATCAATAAAGTTTACGAAAAAAGCACAGCCAATCTTTCCGGCCTCGATGAGATTGAAGATGAAGACTACGACCTTGATGATCCTATCGTGGATTTGCTCGAGGCTGGCGAAGACGATGCGCCGGTGATCAAGATGGTGAACAGCTTGATGTTCCGTGCGGTAAAAGAAAAAGCGTCTGATATTCACATTGAACCCTATGAAAAAGACATGGTTGTGCGCTTCCGCACAGACGGTATTTTGTTTGATGTCTTCAAGCCACCCAAAAAACTTCAAAACGCCATCACGTCTCGTATCAAAGTCATGGCCAACCTGAATATCGCGGAAAAGCGCCTTCCTCAAGATGGTCGTATCCCCTTGAAGGTGGGCGGTAAAGATATTGATATTCGTTTGTCGACGGTCCCCACCGCCTTTGGTGAGCGTCTGGTGATGCGTATTCAAGATAGATCTAATATCGTCCTCGAACTGACTCAGCTCGGTTTCTCGACGGAAAATCTTGAAAAGCTCGATGATCTTTTAGCTCGCAGTTACGGAATCTTCCTTGTAACGGGACCAACCGGTTCGGGAAAGTCGACAACACTTTATGGTGCCCTTTCCAAGCTGAATAAACCGGACGTCAACATTCTAACTGTGGAAGACCCTGTCGAGCAGCGAATCCATGGCATCGGACAAGTTCAAGTGAACTCGAAGATTGGTCTCACCTTTGCCGCCGGTTTGCGTTCCTTCCTTCGTCAAGACCCCGACATCATCATGGTGGGTGAGATTCGTGACTTAGAAACTGCAGAGCTTGCCATCCAAGCGTCTTTGACAGGTCACTTGGTTCTTTCCACACTTCACACCAATGACTCAGCAGGCTCCTTCCCTCGTTTGATTGACTTCGGCGTCGAGCCGTTCTTGATCGCCACGTCTATTATGGGCGTCGTCGCACAACGTCTTTTGCGTATTCTTTGCCCTCACTGTAAAGCGCCTTATGAGCCTTCTGATTTTGAATTGCAACTTCTAGGCATCACCAAAGAGCAAGCTAAAAATGCTCACATCTGTCGCGCCATGGGATGCAATCACTGTGGGCAGAAGGGATATTCCGGCCGTACCACTATCAGCGAGTTGTTGGTGGTGACGGATGATATTCGCTCGCTGATCATGCAAAGAAAAGATGGTAACTCCATCAAAAAACAAGCCGTCGCCAACGGAATGAAGACCTTCCGTGACCACGGAGTACAGAAAGTGCTCGCCGGAATCACAACAATTGAAGAACTGACTTCCAATACCCAGCTTGATATCTAGGAACGACCATGCCTATTTTTGAGTACAAAGGCCTTAAAAGAGATGGAAAAAACGTCAAAGGTGTTATTGACGCTGAAAACCTGCGCGCGGCGCGGGCCAAACTCAAAAAAGATAACATCTATGTCGTCGATATTCGCGATAAAAAAAAATCAGATCCGAAAAAGAAACAAGGACCTCGTTCCACCAAAAAAGTGGGCGTCAAAGAACTGTCCTTAATGACTCGACAGCTTGCGACGCTGATCAAAGCCAACATCCCTCTGGTGGATGCTCTCACGGCCGTCTCTGAACAAGTCGAAAACCCCGTTCTTTCAGAGGCGATTGCCGACTGCAAAAACATGGTGAACGAAGGTTCCCCTCTGCATAAAGCCCTTGCCAAGTATCCCAATGTTTTTACAAACATTTACATTTCGATGGTGGAGGCCGGAGAAATGTCAGGAAGCTTGGATGTGATCTTAATGCGTCTGGCAGAGTTCACCGAAGCTCAAGCTGATTTACGGGCGAAAGTCAGCAGTGCGATGACCTACCCGATCATTATGATGACAGTAACCCTGGGACTTCTTGGTTTTCTTTTTGTCTTTTTGATTCCCAAAATGGTCACGGTTTTTGAGTCCGCTCCTAACTTACAACTTCCTTGGTATACAGTGACGCTCATCGACGCCAGTCAGCTTGTCGTCAACTATTGGTACTTGCTTGTGGGAAGTGCCTTGATCTTGTTTCTTCTGTTTAAAAACTGGAAAAACACTCCTGCGGGGCGCAATCAGTGGGATGCCATTTCTTTGAAACTTCCCATCATCGGCCCGACCGTTCGTATGGTGGCGGTCTCTCGCTTTACTCGCACCTTGGCCACTTTGCTTAACGGTGGTGTTCCGATGCTAGCGGCTTTGGATATCGTTCGTAACGTCGTGAATAATCACGTTCTAGCGGTCGCCATTGATGAAGCGCGCAGCAATATCTCTGAAGGGGAATCTATTGCCGGCCCCTTAAAGAAGTCAGGCCAGTTTCCTCCAATTGTTATTCACATGGTGAACATCGGGGAAAAAACCGGAGAACTCGAAAACATGCTGTCTCAAGTGTCTGATGCCTATGACTTCCAAGTGAAAACAAAACTAGAGGGCCTCACAAGTTTGATGGGTCCAGTCGTGATTGTCCTGATGGGTTTTGCTATCGGAATGATCGTCGTCGCTGTGATGGTGCCTATGTTTGAAATGGCCAACATCGCCGGATAACGCAGCCCCTCGTGTTCAAATATTATGTGACATAGGTCGAGAGATTGCCTTCAGGTTTTCTTTACCTGGATGGGGGCTTCTGATATTCTCAATGTCTGTTAAACAAGGAGTAAGTATGTCTCTTCTTAAAAACCGCCGAGGTATGACTCTGATTGAGATCATGATCGTTCTTGCGATCATCGGCAGTATTGCGGCCCTTCTACTGCCTAACATCACAGGTCAGTTGGATAAATCAAAAGTCAAAGAAGCTCGCATTCAAATGACTCAAATCGTGAATGCCCTTTCTATGTACTACACGGACTGCGGAAAATACCCTCAAAGTCTTGAAGGTCTTGCGAAAGCAGATCCAAACTGTTCGAACTGGGGACCGGAGCCCTACTATAAGAAAGATCTTAAAGATCCATTTGGACATGAATTGGTTTACGAACTTGATGGCAGTGAGTACTCTTTGAAGTCTCTAGGTAAAGACGGTCGCGAAGGCGGCTCTGGAAACGACAAAGATATCACTCTTGAGGACATCCAGTAGGCTTTGATGTCGTCTCAGAGGGGCTTCACTCTTATTGAAATCATGGTCGTGCTGGCAATCATCGCCGCGATCATGGTTGTTGCAGCCCCTCGTTTTGCCAAAAAAGACGCCAATATCAAATCCGTCGCTCGGCACTTCCTGGTGCTCAGTAAGGAAATTCGCAATAAAGCCCGCCTGACCAATTCAACCTACCGCCTGGCCATCAGCATGGATGCTGGCGAAGAAAAATACTGGGTTGAAAGAGCCAACGGTCCCCAACCGGTCAATCCCGAGGCCTACGAAAAGGCCAAAGAAAAAGAGAGCGAAAAAGAAGAAGGCGCACCTCCGCCCCTTTTTCAGATGGATAAATCCATCACAAAAAAAGAACAAACTCTTCCCAGTGGGCTGCGTTTTGGCTCGGTGGAAACCATTAACATGAAGTCCCCTATTACTTCTGGGGTGGCCTACGTTCACTTTTTCCCTGAAGGATTTGTGGAAGCGGCGGCTGTCCAAATCACCAACGGAAATAATTTAACTTGGACTCTTGTTTTTAATCCTTTAACGGGTCAAGCTGATATCATAGAGAAAGCTCAGTCGTTAAAGGACATTCAAAGGTGAAAAAAAACGGATTCACACTGATAGAGACCGTGATAGCCATGGTCATCCTGTCTTCAGGACTTCTCCTTTTGGCGAATTCCTGGAGCGGCAGTTTCATGCGCATCCGCAAGACCCAGCTTTCCACAGAAGTCTCTGCTCTTCTTGAAAGAAAAATGGTCGAAATTGAAATGGAGTATGCGGGAAAACCCTTGGACTCCATTCCCGAAGAAAAAGAAGATGATTTCGGCTCCGAGTATCCGCAATACTCTTGGAAAATGACTTCTAAAGAGTTTGAGGTCCCCGATTTCTCGGCCACCTTGACAGCTCAAGCCGGTGGCGCAGACGAACTCACTTTGACGATCATGAAAACTTTGGCGGAGCACATGTCAAAATCCATCAAGGAAGTCAAAGTCACGGTCGTGTTCAAAGGGCCCAAAAAACCCTTAGAATTTTCAGCCACACAGTATTTTGTCGACTACGACAAACAGCTTCCCATGCCTTCTATTCCTGGGGTCGGACAATGAAAAATCGTCGCGGCTTCACTATGATTGAGCTGATGATCACCATCACGATTTTGGGAACCCTCACGGTTCTTACCGCTCAAGCCATTTCGCAAGCCATTCGTGCGAAGGTGAAACTGCAAGATCAGATTGACGATGTGTCGCGTTTAAGAGACGCCACCCGCCTGATTGAACGAGACATTAATTTAGCTTATCACTATCGCGATATCGAAAAAGAGTTGGAACAAATTCTTAAAAAAAAGAACAGCCCCAACCAGCAAACACCCCCAGGAGCCCCAACACCCCTTCCGCCGGAAGCGACCCAAGATCCTACGAACCGTCGTGAGGTGCCTCGCCGTGATCCCGAAACTCATTTTGTCGGAAACGGCGAAAGCATGGATTTTGTCACCATGAACAACGCGCGAACCGTCAGAAATTCCCGTCAAGCCGACTTCGTCGAAGTGGGTTACTCTTTAAAAGACTGTAAAAATCTTCGCGACGACAAGGCCTCTTCTAAATGTCTATGGCGGCGCAGTTCTCCCTATGTTGATCTTGACGTGACCAAAGGGGGCAACGAGGTTGTCCTGCTTGAAAACGTCTCTGAATTTAAAATTCGCTATATGGGTAAAGGAAAGCAAGATTGGGTCTCTGACTGGCGGACCGACGCTCAAGGTGACGGTGCGACCAAAGGAAAGTTCCCACAGGCTGTTGAGGTTTCACTGACTGTTGAGAAAAAAGAAAAAGGAAAGTCCAAAAAATATTCAATGCAGGTGATCGTCCCCGTTCACTTCCCCAACAATCCAGAGGAGGGAGCCAATGCGCAAGGAAATCAAACTTCTTGGCCGCAATCTCAGTTACCCACTCAATAACAAACGTGGGGTCGCCCTGATGGTGGCCATAGCCTGCATTATGTTGATTATGTACTTCGCGATGGAGGTCTCCTATGACTCCAATGTGGAATATCTTGTGAACTCCCAAGGTCTGAATCGTGTAAAGGCCTATTACGCGGCAAAATCGGGAATGCAGCTCAGCCTTCTGCGCATTAAGATATATCAGCAAGCCCACGAAAAATTTGGCGCCCAACTAGGGGATAGCCCTATGTTGGATCAAATTTGGAAATTCCCTTTCGCATGGCCACTGCCCATCCCCGACGAACTCAGCGCCGTCGACAAAGACAACTTTAAGAAGATCTTTAAAGAATCCTCAATGGACTCTAGCTACATCGTCACAATTGAAGACGAAGGATCTAAGATTGACCTCAATGACTTAAACTCCCCTTCAAAGTCTTTGCAAGAGACGACAAAAAAACAATTGCTCAACATCTTCGAACAAAAAAAGAAAGACGATGAGGTTTTTGCGCGTGAATACAGCAATGTGCGCTTCGATGAGCTGATAAACAATATCGCTGACTGGATGAGTGCTAAATCGCAGTCTTTCAACGGGGGCGACAAGAGATCCCACTATTCGGATCTTAACCAAGAATCCCAAAGCGACTACTTCCCACCCAATCGCAACTTCCGCACCATCGCAGAGCTGCACATGGTGCCAGGGATGAACGACGATTTCTTCGATCTTCTTCAGCCGCGCATCACTATCTACGGAATGAAGGGAATCAATCCCAACCTTGCGACCAAAGATGTTCTTAAATCTTTGGACCCTGCCATGACGGACGAGGTCGTCGGAGAAATCATCAAACGACGCGAAACAGAGTCTGAAGGTGGCCCTTTTAAATGTGACCAAAGTGGCGGAAGTTCTGACTTTTGGAACTTCGTCCAATCCCGTGGCGTCCGCGTTATGGGAAATCCCGAAGAAATCCCCATGACTTGCGATACCGTGATGAACTTTAAAATCCGCAGCACCGGAGAGTTTGCTGGTGCCACTCGAGAAATTACCGCCATCGTGATGGATCTCAATCGCACGGCTACCAAAGTGAAGTCCTACGTCGACAAAGAGAAACAAGACTCGGGCCAGTCCCAGACACAAAAAACGGATCAAAAGCAGAAGCAAGAACAGAAAAAAGACCCCCTTCCCAAGGGGCCACCACGTATTGTCTATTGGAATGAAAGATAACTCAGGGATCCTCGTTGGCCTATCTCGACCAACGTCAGGAACTCATCCTAACCCTCGATAACCAAAAGACAATTTAAACTATACACGACGCCAATCCTCGCATAAACTAAGACCAAAAGCTCGTTCATGGAGGAACGCGTGAAATCTCTCGGCATAGACATTGGTTCGAGCAGCATTAAAATTGTGGAAGTGCAAAGCACCTCCAAAGGTTTTCAGGTGTCTCAATTCTTTGAGCACCCCCTGAATATTGCTCCTGGCGCAGATCAAGAACTTGAAATAATTGAATTCCTCCGCGACTTCACCAGCCACTACGACCCCAATCAAACTCGTTTTGTCATGGCTCTTCGCCAAGACCGCGTGGCTATTCGTAATAAGTTTTTTCCTTTCAACGATCGTATTAAAATTTCTAAAAGTTTGGCTTTTGAATTAGAAGAAGACATTCCTTTTTCCTCTGACAACGCCATCTTTGACGCCAAAATCGTTCGCACCGTGGGCGGCGGCGCTGAGGTTTTAGCCTGCGCGGCTCCAAAAATCCATGTGCAAAACTGTCTGCAAAGAGCTCAAGATGCGGGGATTGATCCTTATTTGATTTCGGCTGAAGGAACGGCCCTTGCCAATGTTTTTGAAAAATGGAATGAAGCGCCTCCAGCTTTGTTAGCCCCTGCCATTGCCCTGAATGATGACGACAACCGCCCCATTCGCCATATCAATTTGATTTTAAACATGGGGCATACCCGCACCCTGGTCAGCGCCTTTGAAGGCAACTCTTTGATTGCGGTTCGCTCTGTTCTTTGGGGTGGTAAAAATATCGCAGAAGCGATTGCGAAGAAATATGAAATCCCCTTCCTCGAGGCCATTAAAGAGCTGCAAACCAAAGCGTTTATTTTGACCAACAAACAAGGGGCGACTTTTGATCAAGTCACCTTCTCTGATACTATCGCTAAAAGCGTTCGCGAAATGGCGCGCGACCTCCAACTTTCCATTCTTGAACTGAAAAGTGAATTCAATGCTCAGATTAATGGAATCGGTCTGACCGGCGGAGTTTCGCAAATTCAGAATATCGGTCCGTTCCTAACGCAACTTTTAGAAGTTCCCGTCAATCGCACCTCTACATTGGATTTAATTCCCAACGTCCTCTTTGAACGTTCAGTCTCCCATGGCGCCAAAGCTGGCGTCGCTCTGGGACTGGCGATTGAAGGTTTTAAAAAACCACGCAATCCTCCCCTTAATTTTTTACGTGGCGATTACGCAAAGGAAAATCACCAGGTCAAAATGTTCTGGGAAAAGTGGGGTCACACTGCCAAGATCGCAACGGCGGCTCTTTTGGTTCTCTTTGTCTACACCTCCTTGCGAGAAAGTTTCTCAATGAGTCTGGCTGAAAGAACTCAAGAAGTCCTGAAGTCTCAAGCCAAAACAGTGGCCGGCCTTAAGGGAAAGAACGCCTCTGAAAATGGCATCCGCAAATACATCCGTGAAAATAAGAAGCGCGCCGCTGACTTGAAAACTCTTGCCAGCGTCGCGAATATGAATTCCGCCCTCGATATCGTCAAAAAAATCAATGACGCGGCTCCCGGAAAGACGGCGGTCACCTTGGATGTTCATGAATTGCAAATCAACGACACACAGGTGGCGTTACAAGGTTATGTGAACTCTCCGCAAGAGATGAGTCTTTTGCAGCAGTCTCTTGCAAACATCACGGCCGATGGGCAGGTGAGAGCCCAAAAATCATCTTTGGGATCACTCCCTGGAAAAACAGCTTTTTCATTCAGCTTTAACGTCGATCGCGGCATCCAAAAGGTGGCAAGATGAATTTAGATGACTTAAAGGACAGACTCGTTAGCGATGCCCGTCAAACTTGGGAAAGAGTCCAAGACAGCGCCGTCTACAATCAATTGCGAGATCGCTACGAAAACATGACTCCCGCGATGCAAAAACTGACCTCCGTAGGAGCCGTCGTTTTGGTCGCCTTCGCCATTCTTTCGGTCCCCTACTCATACTATTCTCAATCTCAAGATTATGTTGGTGAGTTTGAAAGCAAACGCATGACGATTCGTGAACTTCTCAAAGTCAGTCGCGAATCCTCTGACGTACCTCAGATTCCTCAAGCTCCTTCCATGGATATAATTCGCTCAAATATTGAGAATCAAATTAAATCAGCTAATCTGCTGCCAGAACAAATCAAGGGAACGGAAGTTTTGGACAACAACTCTCTGTTGGTTCCAAAAAACCTCACGGAAGGGGTTTTGCAGGTCAGCCTCGCTAAACTTAATGTACGCCAAGCGATGGACTTGGGTTACCAATTTCAAAACATCAATCCTAGCGTGAAGCTAAAGGATTTGGTGATCACCGCCAATCGTGAGGACTCTCGCTACTTTGATGTTGTTTATAAATTAGTTGCTTTGGCTGTTCCCGAAGCTCCTCAAATTCCTTCAGAGCCAACAAAACGCAGTGGTGGTATTCGCGATCGCTTGAAAAATCGTAATACTGAAAATGGAGACGAATAGTCATGGAACAACTTCGTCAGCTTTTTCGCTTCATCAAAGAGGGCAAAGGAAAGATCTTTGTCATGGTCTTTTCCGCTTTGGTCTTCTTGTTCTTTCTTTTCCCTTTTGATGACCTGAGTGATCTGATTTCCTCCCAGGTCTCAAAACTTTCCAACAATACGGTTTATGTTCAATTCGAAAAACTGAAAATGAGTCTATTCCCTCAACCCGGTGTAAAAATGGATCAAGTGTACATTGAATCCATTCGGACCCCCGCCCTTTCCGCGCAGGAATTGGTCATCACGCCTTCTGTCTCGGGAATCATCCAACAAAAACCTTACGGTCATGTATCGGCAAAAGGTCTACTGAAGGGAGATGTGGA
The DNA here is from genome assembly GCA_024711265.1 of Bdellovibrio sp. Classification (GTDB taxonomy): domain Bacteria; phylum Bdellovibrionota; class Bdellovibrionia; order Bdellovibrionales; family Bdellovibrionaceae; genus Bdellovibrio. The sequence goes on from JANJTG010000105.1 coordinate 17,866, forward strand.
CCTTCATGTTGGCAAGGGAACTAAAACCGAAAATGGAGTTGAAAGACAGCGTATCGAGGTTTCTGCAAAAAAAGTCTCGTTGCATGATCTCCGTGAACTGGCGAATCTTCCGGTTCTTCTTAAAGGTCAGTTGGATTTACAAACGACGGCTTTGGCCGATCTTTCCTTCCAAGAACAACCCGATGTCGAGCTTGATCTTACGATCAGCAAATTTGAACTTCCGCCCTCAAATGTGAATACCCCCATGGGCCCGCTCACTTTGCCTGACCTGAAACTGAGCACTGTGGAACTTAAAGGTCGCTTGGCGGCGGGACGCTTTATCATTGAAACCGGCACTATTGGGAAACCTGGCGATGAACTGTATGGTTCGATCAAAGGAAATATCGGACTTAATATCGTCAATAATGGCGGAGCTTTTTCACACCAGATCGGTGCCTATAATTTCGAAATCGATTTGAAAACGAAGAAGAGCTTTCAAGACCGCGCCGCCCTCTTCCTGACTTTCATTGATGGCTATAAAACGCCCACCAATGAAGGCTCACAGTATAAATTCAAGGTTTCAGCGACAAATCCCATGATGCCCCCCAGTATTGGGGCCGCGCGTTAGTCCGAGTTCAGATCCTCATCTAGACCCCTCTTAAATTAAACTGAGCCGGGGTCTGCTTAAAAATTGCACACCCCTCTTCACAAATAAA
>JANJTG010000107.1 GCA_024711265.1 Bdellovibrio sp.
TTTATTTGTCGTGGGCAGCGAACCTCGGGTTCGATTGCCCTCGGGATGGGTGAGTCTAAGAAGTTCTCCCGCTTTGATGACAGAATGGAATCTTCTTCAGCAAAGTCTTTTAAATAGCCAGCAAAAGGCGGTTCTGGATACAACCGGAGTTGTTCAAGGGGAGACGTCTTTCGAAAGTGTTCGAGTTGGATTTTCTTTTTTTCAGCAGGACAGCACGATGAAGGCTGTTCTCGATATGGATTTGGACGGCAGTCGTCAGGAAATCCCGTTGCCTCCGTCGTTATTGGAAACCTGCCTGCGAATGAAGGGGTTGGTTTTACTTTCAGGTCCTGGCGAAGCGGGCCAGGTATGGGCGCTTCATCGTATTTTACAGAAACTAAGCGAAGAAAAATCTTTCGTAGGAGTGGTGTTCTCTCGTAAGGCCTTTCCTCAGGTGCGCGAAGCTAAGGCCTGTTATCTCTATCACAATGGTGAGTTTGTTCGCCCGGAAGAAAGACAAAGTCTGATGGCCGGCGTGGATATGGTTGTCTTCGATGGTCTTGATGATGAAGAGTCTTTTGAAGAAGCATTAGCTTTAGCCGAAAAAGGTCTTTTTGTGATTTATTCTATGAAAGCGCCTTCGGTGATCAACGCTCTTCGTCGCGCTTTATCAGTGCTCGGTGAGAAGTACGGTGAACATGGAGCTCCTCGTTTGGCCGAAGTATTGAGTTTGGCTTCCGGCCAATACCCAATGTCGGGGCTTGGTGGAGAAAAAGTTTTTGCTCACGAAGTGCTTTTGATGAAGCCGCAGGTTCGAAGTTTGATCGAGGACGAAGACGTCAAGGGCGTAGAAAGCTTGATGCTGAATTCCTCTGAGAACTCTGGAATTTTGACTTTGAATCAGTCTCTCTTGCAACATCTTATCCGTCGTCGTGTATATCTCAAAACGGCATTTGAAGTGTCTCGAGATCCAGACAACCTCGATCAACTTCTTAAGAAGGTAGGTATTTAACATGGCCAAATTTCAGTATCAGGCAAAGAATGCATCAGGGCAGTTGGTGCAGGGGGAGTTGGAGGCCGCCTCCCAGCAGGAAGCGATCATTCGCCTTCGAGCGCAGCAATTGCTTCCGGTTCGTGTGGTTCAGTTTGGTGGAGCTCGCCCGGCTGCGGGAAAAAGTTCAAGCCTCTTTGCACCCCGTGTGAAAGGGAAGGATTTACAGATCTTCACTCGTCAGTTTGCGACATTGATCAACGCGGGGATTCCGGTGGTGGATGCGTTGAAGATTTTGTCTGAAGGTCTTCGCCCAGGAATGTTGCGTGAGGCCTCTGCGCAGGTCAGAACTTCTATTGAGGGGGGGCGTCGTTTGGCCGATTCCATGGCGCAAGTGCCAAACGTCTTTGATAAACTCTACGTCAATATGATTCAAGCCGGTGAAGAAGCCGGTATCTTGGATGGTATTTTGCAGCGTCTTGCCAATTACATGGAGAAATCTGAAAAGTTGAAGGCTCAGGTTAAGGGAGCCTTGGTATATCCGATGGTCATCATCGTGGTTGCCATGATAGTTATTGCAGGTATTTTGGTATTCATTATCCCTAAATTCATGGAGTTCTTTGCCTCATCAGGAAAAGAGCCGCCGGCTTTAACTCAGTTGGTTGTGAACTTAAGTAACTCGATGATCAATAATTGGTACGTCTATTTGGCGCTTCTTGTGTTGGGCCCATTTGTCTTCATGCAATGGATCAAGACGGACAGTGGGAAGGATTCTTTTGATCGTTTCCTGATGAGAGCTCCGGTTTTTGGCGAAGTTATTCAAAAATCCGCGATCGCCCGTTTAACCAGAACGCTTTCAACTCTCTTGGCGTCGGGTGTTGGTTTGATTGAGGCGATTGAGATCTCTGCGAAAACAGCGGGGAATGTGGTCATCGAACAGTCTTTACTTCGTTGTAAAGAGTCCGTTACTCAAGGGAGAACCTTCGCCTCGCCTCTAGGTAAGGAAAAGGCTTTCCCGGACATGGTTGTGCAAATGATCTCCATCGGAGAGCAGTCGGGGACTTTGGATATTATGTTGGGTAAAATCGCTGACTTTTATGAAGATGAAGTTGAAACTTCCGTGAAAGCGATGACATCCTTGTTGGAGCCACTTTTGATGGTTGTTCTTGGTGGTATTATCGCGGTTCTGGTTGTGGCGATGTATCTTCCAATCTTCAATATGGCGGATGTGGTTCAGTAGATGCGTCTTAGCTTTGCGATGCAGAATAATAAAAACAGCGGGTTGATGGTGGAGTTTGTCCGCCTCAGCCTTTTTGTTTTGATTCTGTTCATCAGCATTATCTCCAGTATCGTTCAAGAAGGGTTTATTAACTGGTCGATTCTGGGCCCCTTCTACGGGATTCTTTCGATCGCATTGACTCTTCATCTTGTGTGGTTTGCAAATTGGGAAAAGATTCTTGGGAAGCCTTTGTGGCTTTTTGCGGGTTTTGTATTTGATTCGCTATTTATTTCCCTTCTTATTTATTATTCGGGAATAAATCAGTCCCTTTTTCTATTTCTTCATTTGGTGAATATTCTTTTGGCGGGTATTGCCTGCCGGGGTGTCGGGGCTTTGACCCTGGCTCTGTTCACAAGCATTTTCTTTTCTTTGGCGGCTTTGTTTTCGCCAGAGATGAAAGCGTTGAGCTTTTTCTTTCTTTTGACCTTGAATAATATTGCCTTTTTCTCGGTGGCGGGACTG
>JANJTG010000138.1 GCA_024711265.1 Bdellovibrio sp.
CCCCAAAGATTCTATATACAAGACCTTAAATCCCGCGTTCGCCAGATGAGAGGCCATGTGCTGTTTATTTGTCCAAAAAGGATTATCCCAATCCGCAGTGGAAAACATCACGATCGAATCAATTTTTTTCAAATTGGGATATTTCTCACGCGATATCAACTTGATCTCCCAAATTCAGAAGGAAAGCTCTTCCCTCATAGTCAATTCTAACAGGCGGCAATCCTTTAAAACGCTCTTGGAATGGCAGGAAAACTTTAAAGACTTCACCACTCTTCGTGATTTTAACGGTGGACTTCATCTCTAGGAATCTCATTGCATCCACCAGATTGGCTTTCCAGATTTTTGGAAACTCAAAAATATAATTCAAAAACTGTTCATGCGCAGAAAGGCGCTCATCTTCACTCGCCCATCCGTACCAATAACCAGAAAATGGATGGTCTAAATATCCAAAAAAAGTACGCGTCTGCACAGCTTGAAGAAATGCTTCTTTGTAGCCCTGGATACTGTTATTGGCATTATGAAAGGTTTCACCATGGAGCATACACTGCTGCGAGTGAGAGATAATGCCAGAGACTCCGGGCACAGCACCAGCTCTTGCCATCAAATATTCGGGATCGTTACAAATAATTCCGCCGACAAACCCTTTAATGCCAGCATCCCGAAGCCCCTGAACACTCTGAGGAGGATTTTGATGAAAGGGCGAAACCACGTAGTCATAATTGATTCCATCAATATTCAGCGCATTAAGAGCTTTGTGGCATTCTGTGATCTCCCACTGAGCAGAAGCAGCGCTCCCGCCCCAATTAGGGGCATGAGTATGAGAATGCCCCACTACGGAGCCATGATCTTTCAAAACCTCGGTGATAAGTTCTTTATCCCCGCCCCCGAGTTCTTGCTGTGTTTTAATTGCCATTGAGAATGGCATTCCTTTTTTTCGATAGAGTTCAAACAAACGACGTCCCGATGCCACGGCCTCATCGCAGTCTATACGCATCGTCATCGCCCCCTGGTAGCCAAAGGGGATTTCTGAAACACAGGGAAAAGAACCACCCACCCCAGCTCGATACGAAGCTAGAAATTCTTCGACAATCACCCAGTCGTATCCATCCAACGGGCCAACGGGGCGATTAAACCAAAGGATGCTTTGATTATCCTTTTCTATCAGTGCGGCATAATCAGAAAGCTTCTTGCCGGTTTGCCGGTCAAAAACCTCAGCCAAAATTTCGACATTTGGGCCCTCGAGGAAGTAGGCTTGAGAGCATGAAAAGGGGCTCGAACTATCAGTGGAAATTCTGCCGTAACCTTTATTGTTCCATTCTTGTTGGAAGTCATAGCGGAGGAAGTCGCGAGTCATGGACGGTTCGTCAAAGGGGATCAGAGAATGAGGTCTGTAGCGTATGTAGAGGTCTTTGTCTTTTTTTGAACAAAAAGCTTCTCCAGCAGAATTATTCGCAACGTTGTCAATCTCAGAAGCAACAAGAATTCTTTTATCAAGAAACTTTCCGCGAATGGGAAAGCCCGATCTCAACAGGGCAATATCAAGAAGATCTGTAGCAGATAACTTCATTCTACGCTCGACCCTTTTGTGTAACCAATGGCTTTGCTCTTAATAGTCATACCCTCTCTCAACTCATCTCAGAAGTTCTCGCTCGGAACAGCCAAAGAAAACACAAAGATGGCATCTACATGAACTTTTTGCATTATTCAGCCTCCGGCAGCTAAGCATATCCCGCGCACTAAGAGCTAACAAGCATCAATACTCCAAATTCAAAGCTGTTTTGATTTTGAAAGGGTATATTTATCCCCAATATGTCCTAAGGTCACGACTTGCCCGAAGCTCCTGAATAGAGGTTCGCCCTTTAGTGAGACTGAATAATATCCGGTTATGGATCTTATCGACCAATGCCCCTGGCGAAGCCCCATAATGTGCTAAATATACGGCAAAATACTGTGCAAGACGATAACCGGTGATTGTAATGAAGTAGCGAGAATAGAGCTCATTAACACTGGCCACATGCAGAAGATCTGACGCGTAGTCTCTAATAAACTCAAGCGCAATGGCACTTCGACGCTTTTTCATAGAACAAATTTTTTTTAAAGCTAGTTCTTCCCGTAAAAAGCGCTGAAAGACTCTATAGTTGTTCTCATCATGAAGATGAAGAACTGTAGCTGACGCACAGTACGCCCCAAACCCACCATTCTCATAGACTTTTTTAGCAAAATCCAGATCTTCCAAACCAGGAAGTTCTTCGCAAAAAGGAAATCGTTCCCACCAACTTCTTCTAAAAGCAGAGTTAGCATTATTTAAAAAGGGATATCCCAACCTAGGAATTGCTTGGGATGGAAACACTTTCTCAAAAATACGTCTTTCTGAAAACCGAGTGGAAGGATGTCCCTTGCGAACACTCTCAATTCCAACCTGACGCCCAGCAACAATAGCAATGGACTCGTCTTCAAATTGCTTCCCTAATTCTGATAGCCAAACATTCGAAATCGGTACACAGTGAGCACTGATTGAAACAATTATCTCGCCTTGCGCCAACGAAATTGCCCTATTAAGAGCTCGTCCGTATGAAAAATCGCCTTTTTTTAGATGAACAAGCTGAACCCCTTTAAAGCGCTCAACAATTCGGCAGGTAGAATCAGTTGACTCTGAGTCTATCACAATAATTTCACACTGCGGGTATTCCTTTTGCTCAACAAGACACTCAAGAAGCTCTCCAATATAGCGTTCTTCGTTGAAAGTCCGAACTATCACTGAATATCTTGGCATGCCCCAAAACTCCAAACCACGTTGTGAGAAATCTAAAAGATATCCTCCCTTTCTAGGGTATTCGCAAAACCATGTCAACTTCAGCGTCATTTTCAGCTCTGAGCTTAGATCCCAAAAATCACCAAGAAATCATTGACTGACATCGACAGATCGCTAATCTACCGTCACTCCCTGATCTAATAGCCCCCTAGGAGCAGCCATGTTTGTTTCATTCTTTCTGCCCACCAATGTGGATCATTCTCAATTAGAATTCGTAATGTTCCAACAGATGAATCGCTTTCAAAAAGACGATATACATTTCATTGCCCCAGAGTTCTACTTTCTAAATCCTCTGGAGCGACCTGAGTCCTGTCATTTTCAGTCAAAAGATTATCAAAAGAATAGAAAGTTTACGGTGCCTTCATACCGAGATATTCAAGCTGTCTCGAAAACAGTCATGGATTCAGATCTTTTTTCACAACTAAGAAAAAACCTCCTCACAGAGGCAAGAGTCCACGCTTTCCTGCAAGAGACAGAGCACCCTGAATTTACAGAATGGCTTTTCAATGAACTTACAGAAATCCAGCAGCGGTCTAGCAATGGGATTGAAGCCATTCTTACGTGGAGAGACTGTAAAAGCTTAAAAAAAGCTGCCCAACAGCTCAACATCCCTATTATTCATAACGAGTATGGACACCACAGAGAACCAGACCATGAGGATACAATATACTTTGACTTCGAAGGCACCAAAGAATCAACCGAAGCTCTTCGGCGTTATGAGTCCATTAAAGGTAACCCCGAAATCGAGAATATCCTTGTTGAGTTCTCGAATAGATTTCTTCGTGTTACATCGAATTCAAGCCAAGGAAAGAAAGTAGGCCTTCTTCTCGGCGTAGAGG
>JANJTG010000149.1 GCA_024711265.1 Bdellovibrio sp.
CAACCTTTGATAAAAAATGCAGAGCACCCGTCCCATGGCCGACTACTCAATTAGGCGCCCACCCGCAAAGGACATGATTTACTAAAGAAATGTCACTCCGTTGCGGATGACAGCCATCACCTTATGACCAAAGGAATTTCCAGCAAAGAGCAAAGTCTCCTTGAAAACTTACTTGGTCGAATCTGCCAAAACCTTGAATAACCTGTCCAATCTCTATACAACTCGGTCATTATTACCCTTCCCTACCCCTCCTTTATTGACTGACTGGAAATCCCCTTGTTTTCACGCTATAGGTTTTTGATTGAATTCAGTCGAGGCCCTATGAATCTCTTAAGTCGATCTTTAATATATATTTTGATTTCCACACACCTCTCCTCCGTTGTTTTTGCAAAACAGGTCGACCTTAGACCCCTACAAAGCCCTGTAAAAAATCAAGGCGACCGCGACACCTGCGCTTATTTTGCAGTTTCGGCCCTCGTTGAAAGCTCGATCAAAAAACTGACCGGTGTTGAGTATGATATTTCCGAAGAGTTTGAGATCTTCCGTCACAAGGTCATTTCCCCTTGGCGGCCGGAGGTTGAATTCGGCAGCACCTATGATCTTTTAAACAACTTCGCAAACAGCTATGTCTTTTACCAAGAAGAAGAGCTGCCTTACCAAAAAAGCAGCCCGGACTTCACAAAGCCTCTTTCGCCCTCTCAATTGGATTTCTACGATCTTCGAAAAAAGAAAGTCCCCCAGGTTCATCACCGCAGTCTCCGACCAAAAATCCTCACTCAACTTTGGGTGAAACGCCCTTGGTCCCAGATGTTCAAAGACGAGCTTGATCAAAAGCGGCCGGTGGTCGTAACCCTCAAGGTCGCGCTGCCCCATGTTGACGATCACAAAGGGACATTCACCTACAACTCAGATATTGATCAAGAATGCACCGCAGGAAAGATCTCCTGCGGCGGCCATGCCGTCCTTATTGTCGGTTATGACGACGAACAAAAAGTTTTTATGTTTAAGAACTCCTGGGGCCCCCAATGGGGATCCCAGGGGTACGGTTTTGTGACCTTCGATCACGTGGATAGATTCTCGGCCGATCCGCTTACGGCCTATTTCGATAAAATGACCGACCCTTGGGTTCGCGTTATAAACCCTTAAATTAGTTCTAATTTTGACCTTGCCAAAGTAAGGACCCGACACAGATTATCCCTAAAGTCGCAATTGCGAACGACAGGTATTTCTTTGAGGAGTTCTTATGGCTAAACAAGTTCAAAATTTTAACGCAGAAATTAAGCAACTTTTAGATATCGTGATTCATTCTCTTTACTCTCATAAAGAGATCTTTTTGCGCGAATTGCTATCGAATGCCTCTGACGCGATCGATAAGCTCAAGTTTCAATCTCTCACTCATCCAAGCCTTCTACCATCGAACTGGGAACCTGTCATTCGACTCGCTCCCGACACCAATACCAAGACGCTAAAAATTATCGACAACGGTATCGGTATGACTCAAGAAGAAGTGGTCGAGTTTATCGGCACCATCGCCCGCTCGGGCGCAAAAGCCTTCATGCAAATGAATGCCGAAATGAAAAGCAAACCCGAACTCATCGGTCAGTTCGGAGTGGGTTTTTATTCAGCCTTCATGGTTGCAGACAAAGTAACACTGCATACTCAAAAAGCGGGCTCCAATGATGGCACGATCTGGGAATCCCAAGGGGATGGCACTTACAGCCTCGACAGCGTCCCACGTCCTGAAGGAACCGGAACAACGATCACCTTGCACCTCAAAGATTTTAAAGAGGAAGAAGAAGTTCAAAACTTCACCGACGCTTGGGTGCTAAAATCCCTGGTTAAAAAGTATTCTGACTTTATCGCCCACCCTATCAAAATGAAGGGCGAAAAAGACGACGAAACTTTGAACTCACAAAAAGCATTGTGGTTGAAATCTCCTTCAGAAATCACCAAAGAAGAGTACAAAGAATTTTACCAACACCTCACCCATGATTGGAATGATCCTCTTCGCACGGTTCACTACAAAGCCGAAGGCACCATGGAGTTCAACGCGCTTCTGTACCTTCCTGGCAAAAAACCCTGGAACTATAATATGCGCGACATGGAGTATGGCTTAAGCCTTTACATCAAACGCGTCTTTATTATGTCAGACTGTAAAGACCTTCTTCCGTCTTACTTGCGTTTCATCAAAGGCTTAGTGGATAGCAGTGATCTTTCGCTGAATGTCTCTCGCGAGCTCTTACAACAAGACCGTCAGGTTTCACAAATTCGCAAAAACGTCACCAACAAGGTGCTTGCGACTTTGAAAGATCTCCTCAGCAAAGACCGCAGTGCCTATGAGGACTTCTGGACAGAGTTCGGCGCGACCTTAAAAGAAGGTCTTCCTAGTGATTCTGCGAATAAAGAAAAGCTACAAGATCTTCTTCTTTTCCACTCAACGTCTTCAGACAAAATGACAACTTTGGATGAGTATGTCGCTCGTATGAAGGAAAACCAAAAGGCCGTCTATTACATCACCGGGGACTCTTTATCCCAGGTCAACAACAGTCCTTATCTTGAAAAGCTGAAAGAAAAAGGTTTTGAGGTTCTGCTTTTAGTGGATCCCGTGGATGAGTGGGTTGTCGAGGCTCTGACAGAGTTTAGAGGAAAGAAACTTCAATCCATCACACGCGAAGGCCTTGATCTCGATACTGAGGAAGAAAAACAGAAAAAAGCCGAAGAGAAAAAGCAAGCCGAAGACTCGCTAAAACCCGTTTTAGAGTCCATGAAGAAGGCTTTGTCGGAAAATGTGAAAGAC
>JANJTG010000168.1 GCA_024711265.1 Bdellovibrio sp.
ATGAGTGCTTTGTAGAGCTTTACACTGTCTGATGGCTGCGTAGTAGTGATTGCGGTTTCGCATGACAATAGTTTCGCTGGGAACGTATCGAGCGATGGATTCTCCGCCTTGTAAAAGCAGTATTTGCTGAAACAGTCTAACGGTACGCCCGTTGCCATCAGCAAATGGGTGAATAGCAACGGCCAGGTAGTGAAATGTAAAGGCTCTAGCAAAGGGATTTGTGTCTTCATTTTCTTTAAGCCAATTCCAGAGTTCTTCCATAAGGAAAGGAACCTGACTTGGATCAGGACATTTTTCTATTTCAGTGCCAGTGGTGTCGTTGACTATCGAGACGGGGATTGTGCGAAGTCTGCCATGCTGATTTTTTTGAATAAGATCTGCAGTGACAAGTTTTTGCAGATCGCAGAAATCGCGAATGCTTGGAAGTTTATTTTCCTTACTAAGGGTTTCGGCATAGGAAAGAGCATTCTGATAATTCAGAATTTCTTTTTCATCTTTGTCCTTAGTTTTTGTGGGGGTAGCGCCAATCAAAGTCGTCACGGCCTTTTCGTCTAGCCTATTGCCTTCAATCTGATTTGAGTAAGTGATCGCTTTGATTTGAGCTTGTCGATGTAACTGAACTTCAAGAGGAGTCGTGAGCACCTCATCCAAAAAAGGCTTACACTCTGCGATCTTCATAAGGGACTGAACAAACTTGTCAGTCAATTTTATCTTAAATGGAATCTTAGCTTGTTTTAAAGCGGGGTATTGGCTCATAAAACCATTATCCGCCATATTTCCGCCACAAACAAGATGGTGGAAATATATCCGCCAAATATCCGCCATATAAAAAGTGGCGGAAATACGTAAAAGGCATGTGAAATCAAAAGCTTGAAGCTAATGCTTGAAACTAAAAAAATTAATTTTTGCTGGTTAGGAAAATTGGATGGGGTGGCAGGACTCGAACCTGCGAATGACAGAATCAAAATCTGTTGACTTACCAACTTGTCGACACCCCAACAAGATGACTTGCGAATCGCTAAATTACGGATTTTGGGGACGAAAAGCAAGGTGAGATACATTGCGTCAACAAATGATGCGGTGGGGGCCGAAAAAAGAAGCAGGCACCTTATGGGTGCCTGCTTTAATGGGTCCATGGGGTTTGGAAGCCGCCGTCGACCTGCTTTCTCCACACAAAAAAGCAAGCTGGCGTGTGAGCAGGGAACTTCCCCTAGTAGTCTTCGCCGTAGTCGCTGTTAGGCGCTTTCTGGCGTTTCAGATTTACTAAAGTTTCTCCCATGGATTTTAATTCTTTTTCATAAGCTTCAAAAACCAGATCCTCGATCATTGTGCGAGTTTCTTGGTTGAGCGGGTGGGCAATGTCACGGAACTGGCCGTCTTTGCGCTTTTTGCTGGGCATTGCGACGAACAGGCCGCTGGTTCCTTGAATGACCTTCAAGTCCCTCACTACAAAACAGTTGTCGAGAGTGATTGAAACGTAGGCCTTGAGTCGGTCCTCGTTGACTGGGAATACTTTGACCTCGGTGACTTTCATAGAGTCCCTTTCTTGTTGCCATTCTTAGTTGCACACCTGGAGCCATACTATGGTCCAATTAACTTCTCGGCGACGCCCAGAAAAACTAAAGACCTAGGTCGAGGATTTTTTTAATTTGCCGGTAAGGAGTTACCACTGTGGCTCTTTTTGAGACAAGTTGCCGATTGGTAAAGCACAAAAATACAAAGCCCCTCGGTTCGGAGGGGCATGTGGGCGCCGTGGTTAGAAAATGTCACCAGGCACCTTTTTTTAGTTTGCTTCGATATTGATGATTTGAATGCGGGCATTGCGGGCGATGCGCAACGTATTTTGCCCTTTTTTGAGGTGCTTAAGCACGTCTTTGCTGGAATCCACGGTTTTTTTGTTTACATCCAGAACCACATCGCCAACACGAAGTCCCCCTTTGCTGGCCACAGAAGCGCGCTCGGTCTCGATGATCACGGGTTGGGTCATATCTTCGGGAAGTCCCCATTCTTTACGAAGCTCTGGAGTGGGATCAATAACCGTGAAACCCAAGTTGAAAGGAGCCTTTTGACCTTGGTAAGTTTTTGCTTGAGCAGGCCTGACACGACGGTCGTCCGCTCTTTCCGCAACACTGACATTCACGTTCATGTCTTTGTTGTTGCGGATAATTTTTGCTTTCACTGTTTTACCAATAGGGGCGTCACTCACGGCATCGATCAGCTCTAAAGAGCTGCGGATCGTTTTACCGTTAAACTCAGTCACAATGTCATACACTTTCAAACCTGATTTGGCGGCCGGACCACGAGGATCCATGTTGGTGATGACGGCACCGCGAACTTCACCAAGTCCCAGATATTCCGCCGCTTCAGGATCGAGATCTCCCAGCGCCGCACCAATATATCCACGGGCAATGCGTCCTTTGCTTTCAAGAGTTGGTAAGATGGTTTTCACTTCATCAATCGGAATCGCAAAGCCGATCCCTTGCGCACGGGCATCAATCGCCGAATTCACTCCGATCACTTGACCTTTGGTGTTCACCAAAGGGCCACCAGAGTTTCCGGGGTTGATGCTGGCGTCAGTTTGAATCAGAGGGATTTTGTTGATCTCAGTGATGTCACGTCCTTTAGAGGATACGATACCTTTGGTCATAGAGTGACCATGGCCAAACGGATTCCCGAAGGCCGCCACCCATTCGCCCACTTCAAGATCTTTGGAGGATCCCAAGACCGCCACGGGGAGCTTTCCTTTGGGGGCAATCTTAATCAAAGCGATGTCCGTTCGCTCATCACTTCCAATCAAAGTGGCTTCGTAAATATCCTTGGAGTTTTCACTGAGTTGAACGTTGATGATGTCAGCGCCGGCAATCACGTGGTTGTTTGTAATAATCAAACCGTCTTCGCGAATAATGAACCCTGTTCCCAAGCCGATTTGCTGAGGACGTTGTTGCTGTTGTGGTTGCTGCATACGGAAGCCGTAAAGCTGCTCCAACATTTCCAGCATCGGGTCACGACCGCGTGGCATATTCTTAGGTAAAGCCGTCGTCGAGATATTGACGACCGCAGGGTTGATGGCTTTTGCCAACTCCACAAAAAGATTTCCAGGCAAGGGCTCACTCAGCTTCAACTTTGGAGGATCTTTGGGAAGACTTTGAGCTTGAATTGGGGGCGCTGCAAAAACAAAAGCCAGCGCAAGAAATAACGATTTTTTCATACAGTTCTCCTCTAGATGGAAACGTACTTCATTTGCAAATCACTGATTAAGTTTTCCAAAAATTTGGCTTCATCGCCAGAGAGATTTCCTTTGGTCTTATCTTGAAGGACCAGAAGAAGGTCGATATTAAAACGAGCCATGTTCTTATCTTTGCTCACTTCTCCCGACTGAGGGTGTGGAGCTAACCCCATGGCCATCACGGCCGATGAAGCGATAGACATGATAAGTACTGAAAAAGAGGCTTCTAATTTTTCACCCATAATAACACCTTGTCTAAATGTGAGTTTTGAAATCTCCCTGTCAAGGTCGTGAGTTCATGACAGATTAGATAGGATAATAGCCCATCAATTTCTGCAGCCGCACCTCAATCGCAGGGTGAGATTTCAAAAATAAATTCTTTTGTTTAAAACCCTCGGGATTCACCATGAAAAGGTGACTTGTACAAGGGGGGACCTCAAGGGGCATGGTCTGCGCCAGTCCTTCCATACGCCACAACACTTCCCCAAGGCGCTGGCGGCTGTCTAGAAGATTCGACGCCATCAAGTCATTTTCAAAGAAGGATTTTTCAATCACCACGCACTTGATAATAAGCCAACCAATAGGGGAAAGGATCGGCATAAAAAACTGAAGTTTATAAGGCAAAATGGAATCCAAGAATTGCCCCAAACCCACAACGGAGTTGGCCAGCGCACTGCTCACCCCAAAAGCAAAAGTATCTAAGCGGCGAATATGGCACAGTTGGTGAGCGACCACGGATTCAAGCTCATCATCGTTCAATTTTTGTAGAAGGCCCGCAGTAAAACCTAAAGAGCCTCTTTTCCAAGAGTGCCCCACACAGAACGCATTCGCAGACGTGTGGGGAGTGATGTAAATCGCCGGTGTCGGCATGTGAAGTTCCGTCGAAAGCCTTTGCACTTTGTCGATCAGACCCCAGGCGTCTTGTCCTTTGACTCTTTTGGCGTTGAGTTTTGCCAGAACGCGACTTTCTCCGTAAAAGAAGACAAAGAAGTTCAGGGTGAGGGCGAAGAAAAATCCTATCAACAACCCTAGTCGTTCGCCCAACTCATAGCCCAGAACGAGCAGTGCCAGGGAGCTTGTAAGAATAAATATCCAGACTTTTGTATTGTTGTTGATCATATAAAATTTGTCCCACTTTATTCGGTCCTTGGCAAGGGTAGAGGAAGCG
>JANJTG010000178.1 GCA_024711265.1 Bdellovibrio sp.
AGAAGGGGGATCTGTCTCGCGACTTCCGATCTCGCCCGCGCCTCCAAATGCGCTCTCTATTGGACAAACTCAGTCCCCCCTGATCGCCGAAGAGTTGGGTTTTCAAACCGGACTTTTTCTGCGAGAAGCTGGATTCAATATGAATCTCGCGCCAGTTTTGGATGTTGCTGATCCTTTTAGCGGAAGTTTTATTGGCGTGCGATCTTTCGGTTCCGATCCTCATGTAGTGAGTGATTTGGGTGTGGCCTATTCAAAAGGTCTTCTTAAGGCTCGCGTGATTCCCACGGCCAAACATTTTCCCGGCACAGGAAGTCTTCGCGCTGACCCCCACATCGGCGTTGTTCAAAATCTCTCGTCTCTCGAGACATTAATGACTCAAGATTTGAAGCCCTACGAAGCATATTCTTCGCTTGGGAAAAATGTCGCCGTTATGCTCTCTCATCTTATTTACCCCGCCTTAGATGATACGCGTGAGCCTGCCAGTTTTTCCAAAAAGATTTCCACAATGCTTTTGCGCAACGATTTGAAATATCAAGGACTCGTTGTGACCGACGACCTTCAGATGCAGGGTTCTCGACAGCTTCTTCGTCCAGAGGCCGCCGCCCTGAAAGCCCTTCAGGCCGGGGCCGACATAGTGATGTTAACGTGGTCTTTTAAAGATCAAGGTAAAGCTTTTGAGTTTGTCAAAGCGGCTATCAGGCGGGGTGACCTTTCTGAAAATGATCTCAATCAAAAACTTCACCGCATTCTGACTGTGAAAGCCTTCGCAAATCTCTACCGCCGAGACCCACTGCTACCGTCTCTCCGTCAGGGTGCGCTGCTCACGTCTCCAAAGTATGCCGAGCTTGAATCTGCCGTCTTAGATCTGAACCTTAAGACAAGTCTCTTACCACGGGAACTTCCCGCGAAAGAGGTTGCCCCAAATAGAAGACCCGCTTCGACATCTAAAATTTGTGTTCTTTCCCCGTCTTCGACATTCATTCGATCCTTCCTCAATAGCTCACAGCGAGTGACGGCGACCAAACATCTGTCCGGATCAATAAGCAAAGAGGAGGTTTTGTTTTGGATGAAGGAAAATAAATGCCCACGATCTATTGTCACAATCACGGGAGTCAAGACGGCCGCCCTTGTAAAGTCACTTCCTCGCGCTACCAAACAGCACCTGGTTGTCGTGAATTTGGGAGCCCCACGTTTCTTAAAAGGCCAACGTGATTTCTTGCGCACACTACAGCTCTACTTCAATCACCAAGAGTCCGGAAAAAAAATCGCACTTCACCTAGAAGAAATCCTCGACTCCTCGACCAAGTCGTATGTTCTAAGATAAAGACCCGAGCTGAACGTTCGCACAAAATAAAAAGGGCCTTCGCTGAGAAGACCCTTTTCGGTAATTACATTTATCGAAAAAACTATTTTTTGCCTTGAGCCGTTGCAATTTCGATTTTTGCTCTCGATCTTGCCCACTCACGTTGGAACTCAACCCAGTCTTCGTCAGAAATAAGTTCGTTCATAACTTTCTTCTCTGACTCCGCTAAGTAAGCTTTTGTTGCTTCGACGTCGATTTCCTCTGGCAAATCAGCAATATTTGCCAAAATGTTCACACCCTCAGGACTTACTTGGCAATAACCCCAGCTAATCACTGCAAGCTCTTGTCTTTCTTTTCCTTTGATTTTCCATTTCATCACGCCTGTTTCCAAAGTCGTGATCAAAGGGGCGTGACCAGGAAGAATATTGAGCTCTCCCTTAAAAGCAGGAACCGTCACCTCGTCAACCTCTTGGCCAACAAGGATGCGTTTTTCCGGTGTCACGATAGTTAACTTAAACATATCTCAACCTTTCAGTGGCAAGCCCCCAAAGAGCCCGCCGCTTCTCAAAGTTGCAAGGATTAACCCTGCAACTTTTTAGCTTTCTCGATAACGTCTTCGATAGTTCCAACAAGGTAGAACGCTTGCTCAGGAAGGCTATCGTGCTTACCATCAAGGATTTCGCGGAAACCCTTAACTGTGTCTTTAATATCAACGTACTTACCTTGAAGACCAGTAAACTGCTCTGCAACGAAGAACGGTTGAGACAAGAAACGTTGGATTTTACGAGAACGAGAAACCACAAGTTTATCTTCTTCAGACAACTCATCCATACCCAAGATCGCAATGATATCTTGAAGTTCGCGGTAACGCTGCAATAAAGCCTGAACGTCACGAGCACACTTGTAGTGCTCTTCGCCGATAACCTGAGGATCCAGCAAACGAGAAGTTGAAGTCAACGGATGAACCGCAGGGAAGATCGCCATCGCTGCGATATCACGATCCAAGTTCGTTGTTGCATCCAAGTGAGTAAATGTTGTCGCAGGAGCTGGATCTGTATAGTCATCCGCCGGAACGTAAACCGCCTGTACGGAAGTAATAGATCCTTTTTTAGTAGAGGTAATACGCTCTTGCAAAGCACCCATTTCAGTTGCCAAGTTCGGTTGGTAACCCACGGCTGAAGGAATACGACCCAAAAGGGCAGACACTTCGGCACCCGCTTGAGTAAAGCGGAAGATGTTATCAACGAAGAAAAGAACGTCTTGGTTTTCAACGTCACGGAAGTATTCAGCAACAGTCAAACCTGTCAAAGCCACGCGCGCACGAGCTCCAGGAGGTTCGTTCATTTGTCCGAACACAAGAGCGGTCTTAGAGATAACTCCAGACTCTTTCATCTCACGCCACAAGTCGTTTCCTTCACGAGTACGCTCACCCACACCCGCAAATACCGAGAAACCACCGTGCTCAGTTGCGATGTTGCGGATCAACTCTTGGATAAGAACGGTCTTACCAACACCGGCACCACCGAACAGACCAATCTTTCCACCCTTTGCATAAGGCGCCAAAAGATCCACGACTTTAATACCTGTCATCAACATTGCTGCAGATGTCGCTTGGTCTTCGAATTTCGGAGCAGATCTGTGGATACCCCAGTGTTCTTTCGCATTGACTGGGCCCATCTCATCGATAGGTTCACCGATCACGTTGATAATGCGGCCCAAAGCTTCACGGCCCACAGGAGCTGTGATCATTTTGCCAGTAGATTCAACTTTTTCACCACGCACCAAACCTTCAGTTTGGTCCATCGCGATTGTTCTCACCACGCTGTCGCCCAAGTGCTGAGCCACTTCAAGAACAAGGTTGAATTCTTTTTCAGAGATAAATTTATTAGTTACACGAAGAGCAGAGTTGATCGCAGGAAGATCGCCGCCTTCAAACTCTACGTCCACTACGGGACCCATTACTTGTTTTACTTTACCGAATGCCATTATTCAGCTCCCTATTTAAGCGCTTCCGCGCCCGATACGATTTCAGTCAATTCTGTAGTAATTTTTTCTTGTCTCAATTTATTGTATGTCAGCGTGAGTTTGTTGATCATATCTCGCGCGTTGTTTGTCGCGTTCTCCATCGCACTCATACGAGCGCCATGTTCACCGGCCACAGACTCTGACATCGTTCTGTAGACTTGAAGATCGAAGTGTTTCACAAGAAGTTCTTTAATAATCTTCTCGGGAGCCGGTTCGAAAATCATGTCGACAGAGAAACTTCCCGCTTGATTGTTATCGGCGCTGAAAGCACTCAAGCCCATATCAATAGGCAGGATTGTTTCACAGACAACAGCTTGCGAAATTGCAGACTTGAATTCGTTATAAACAATGCGAACTTCGTCGTAATGACCTTCAAGATAATCGTTCATCACGCGGTTTGCGACTTTAGAAGCCAACTCATAAGAGATGTCTTTATCCAGCTTCGTGATGTAATCAACCGGCTGAATGCCTCTCTTAGTGAAATAGTCGTGAGCCTTGCGGCCAACGAACAAGAAGTCGACTTTTTCAAGCTTGTTCTTATTTTCGTTATAATAGTTTTCGGCGAACTTGTTGATATTGCTGTTAAAGGCTCCGCAAAGCCCTCTGTCAGAACTAATGACAACTAGTAAAACGCTTTTTACCTGGTCTTTAGCTTCCATCAAAGGATGCGATACTTTTTTAGTTACAGCGATATCCGCAATCACCTTACGCAAAGTCAGAGCATAAGGACGCATATTAACGATGTTATTCTGCGCCTTTCTCAACTTCGCCGCAGACACGAGCTTCATCGCTTTCGTGATCTGCTGGGTGTTTTTAGTGGACTCAATCCGAGCCCGGATATCCTTCAAACTTGCCATCTAAGCACCAAATTACTTCTTAGTAGAAGGTTGGAATACAGCTTTAAATTCTTCAAGAGCCGCCAAAAGCGCCTTTTTAGTATCGTCAGCAATCGCTTTCTTCTCAGAAATAGTCTTAAGAATGTCGGCGTGCTTGTTCTTCAAGAACTCGACCATTTCTTTTTCATATTTCTTAACGTCTGTCTCAGGGTAAGCATCAACAAATCCGTTAGAAGCCGCGAAAATCATGACGATTTGCTCTTCAACTTTTACTGGAGAGTACTGACCTTGTTTCAACACCTCAACCAAACGACGACCACGCGCCAATTGTTGTTGAGTTGCCTTATCCAAGTCAGAAGCAAACGCCGCAAAAGCCTCCATCGCGCGGAACTGAGCAAGCTCAAGCTTCATAGAACCCGCAACTTGTTTCATCGCTTTAATTTGAGCCGCACCACCTACGCGCGATACTGATTTACCTACAGAGATCGCTGGACGGATACCTTTATAGAACAAGTCTGATTCAAGGAAGATCTGTCCATCAGTGATAGAGATAACGTTTGTAGGGATGTAAGCAGAGATGTCTCCGGCTTGTGTTTCAATGATTGGCAAAGCCGTCAAAGAACCACCGCCCTTATCCGCAGACAATTTAGAAGCACGCTCCAAAAGACGGCTGTGTAGATAGAACACGTCTCCAGGATACGCTTCACGTCCTGGAGGACGACGTAGAAGCAAAGATACTTGACGATACGCCTGAGCTTGCTTCGTCAAATCATCGTAAACGATCAAAGCATGTCTGCCTGTATCGCGGAAGTATTCCGCCATCGCTGTTCCAGAGTATGCCGCCAAGAACTGAAGCGGAGCTGGGTCAGAGGCATTTGCCGCGATCACAGTCGTATACTCAAGAGCACCCGCCGCACGCAATTTTTCAACCACAAGAGCTACTGTTGATTGCTTTTGACCGATGGCTACGTAGAAACAATGTACGCCTTGGCCTTTTTGGTTGATGATCGTGTCAACCGCGATAGCTGTTTTACCAGTTTGACGGTCACCGATGATCAACTCACGCTGCCCACGACCGATTGGAACAAGAGCATCGATCGCTTTGATGCCTGTTTGAAGAGGCTCTTCAACTGGGTGACGATATACGATACCAGGAGCTTTCAACTCAACCACGCGAGAGTGAGGCGTGTTGATGGCACCACGTCCGTCGATAGCGTTTCCAAGAGCGTCAACAACGCGACCAAGAAGAGCCTCACCAACTGGAACTTGAACGATCTTTTTTGTTCTCTTAACAGTGTCGCCTTCTTTGATGTGACGATCTTCCCCGAAGATAACCACGCCCACGTGACCTTCTTCAAGGTTCAAAACCATTCCGAAAACTTCGCCTGGGAACTCAACGAGCTCACCCGCCATAGCATTTTCAAGACCGTAAATGCGGGCAACACCGTCCCCCACGGAAAGAACGCTTCCTGTTTCACTTACTTCAATCTTTTTATTGTATTGATTGATTTGTTCTTTGAGAACACGACTGATTTCGTCAGCACGAATTTGTGTTTCCATTGTTAGTTGGCTCTCCTGTTTAATTCTTCATTCAATTTTTTCAAGTGCGTGTCGAGGCTATCATCAAAGGTCCATCCACCAACTTGAGCAACAACGCCGCCCAAGAGTTTAGGATCTTGTTCGTAGGTCAATACGATCTTTTTATTTAGAACTTTATTGATCTTCTGTTCGATCTCTTTTTGAGCGTCAGCTGATAGCGGCTGAGCAGAACGAACCACTCCGCGAGTCACACCCTCTTCAAGATCCAAAAGCTCTTGAAAAGCAAGCGCCACCTGATCAAGTACTCCCATGCGGTTCTTTTCAGACAAAAGAATCAATGTATTGAGAACTTCTTCTGAAAGACCTTTTCCTGTAAGAGCGCCTTTTACGGCATTTACTTTTTGGTCAGGACTGATCATCGGATTTTCGAAATAATTTTTAATGGCTGCATCTGATGAAAACGCAGCGACAACAGTTTGCAATTCAGCAAAAGCCTTTGAGTGAACGCCTTTTTGCTTGGTCACCGCCAAAAGAGCTTTGGCATATCTTTTTGAAACTTCACTAGCTACCATGCGCCTATACTCCGACGTGATTGATGAAATCTTTTTGCAATTTTTGTTGATCAGAAGACCCAAGGTCTTTTGTCAAAACAACACGGGCTGCCTCAACTGAGTCCTTTAAAAGCTGAGAGCGAAGCTCTTTTTGTGCGCGCTGAACTTCAAGTTTTACAGTCAGCTCAGCATCATCACGGATGCGTTTGCTAACATCACTTGCCTCTCCAAGAATTTGTTTTTTAAGTTCGTCAGCGTGGGCTTTTGCTTTTTGCAAAGATTCTTCGCGTGTGGCCTCAAGAGTCGCCAGCTTGTTCTTGATATCAACAAACTCTTTTTCTGCTTGCTCACGAGCAAACGCGGACTTTTGTGCAGCTTCGAGGTAAGCAGTTTTACGACCCGCAAAGAAAGAGACGATTCCGTCTTTTGTGAAATAAACAATACCTGCGATAAGAATGGTAATGTTGATGAGTTGGTAGATGACGGCTTTCGGGATGCCCGCATCGTGATGTTCCCCGCCAGCAGCCAATACCACCGCCGGAGCCAAAATAATAAAAAGGTTTGCAAGAAGCTTCATATTCGACTCTTTCTTATTTTAACAACTTAGTAGTAATCGCCACCGCAACAGCTGTGGTCTGGGACTTCAAATCCGCAGCAGCCGTTTGGACCGCTGTTGAAATTTTGCTGCGATTTTCTTGAACCAGCTTTTCTGAGTCTGTGCGGACGTTAGCAATTAAAGTTTCATACTCTTTATTTGCTTGAGACTTGGCACTATCAACGATGGTCTTAATCTCACCATTCAGTGCGCGAAGTTTTGTTTCATATTCTGTCTGGAGTTCGACGGATTTATTTTGATATTCGAGGGCCAAATCTTCGCCCCCCTTCGTTCTTCTTTGTCTCTCCTCAAGCGCGTGAGCATAAGGGGCAAAAACAACCTTGCTCAAAAAAAGCAAAGCGATAGAAAAAAACACAAACTGGAAGGCGGCGGTGGTATTGATACCTAATTGTCCAAAAATGTCCATTTAGTTGAAATCCCTACTAATTTTTTGAGCTTCGGAATTAGCATTGGGCCCCAGGACGGTCAAGGTCAATTTCTAGTGTATAATGTTAATGCCTAAGACTTAGGCATGTAGGACGCACCCTCAAAAACAACTCCCTCGTCGATACGAAGACTGGGCGATGTCACGGTGCCTTTAAATACTGCCGGGGGGTGCATAATAACCCTGCGACGGGCAAAGAGATTTCCCTCCACCCGGCCACTTATAACAATAGTGTCTGCTTCAATTTGGGCGGCCACGGAAGCCCCCTCATTGATGACGATGGTGTCTTTAGTAAAGATTTCCCCTTTAAAATCCCCGCCAATTTGCACGGTACCCTCGAAGCTGAGTTTTCCTTCGAAATGCGTTCCCTGGTCAAGGATTGCGGTCACCTGGCCAGAGAGAAGATCTTCTTGAGCGGAGGGGGGAAATGCTACTGCCATCCTTCTTTGAGCCTATCTACCAAATTGGTGAGTTCGTCGTCTGAATAAAAATGAATACTGATTTTACCTTTTGAATTGGAATAATCAATGCTCACTTTGGTTCCCAGCATCTTTTGAAGCTCATCGCTAAGACCCGCAATAAGACGTTGGGTCACGTTTGAATCAAAGCTGGCAACTTCCTCTTTTTCATCAACGCCTTTTACGGCGGCCTGCACCATTTTTTCAAGTTTACGTACGGCGATCTTTTCGTTCACCACTTTCTTTGCAAACTCAATTTGCTTCTTTGAATCCTGCAAGGACAAAAGAACCTTTGCATGGCCTACAGAAAGTTCGTTGCTAGAGATCATTGTTTTAATCTCTTCCGGCAAAGACAAAAGACGAACAGCATTGGCTACGGTGGCACGATCACGCCCCACTTTTTCTGCGACCTGCTGCTGAGAAAGCTTGAACTCACTAATAAGACGGGAATAACCTTCCGCTTCTTCGATAGGATTCAGATCTTCACGTTGAATATTCTCAACAATCGCAAGCTCAAGGGCTTCTTTGTCATTGAAATTTCGAAGGATTACTGGAACTTCGTGAAGCCCAGCAAGTTGGGAAGCTCTCCAGCGTCTTTCCCCCGCAACAATCTCAAGCTTTCCAGATGCTGTTCTTCGCGCCACGATAGGCTGAAGAATTCCGTTCTCTTTAATTGATTGAGCAAGCTCCTGAAGGGGCTCTTTATCGAATTGCCGACGCGGCTGATACTGGCCCGGCGAAAGCTTATCGATACCCACTTTCCAGATTTTACTCTCAGGATCTACGGGAGGGGCAACGGGAGTTACCGATTGAGAGTTCACAGGAGCTGATGGTTTATGACTTACGCTATTTTCAACGGGCGCCGCAGGGGCGGTCTTTGAAGCTGGAACTTCAGCTGGCGCAGGGCCACCCAATAAGGACCCCAGTCCGCGACCCAAGCCCCTTTTTTTGTTTGAGGATTCAACAGCAATATCAGACATTTAATTTCCCCTTCTTACGCCATCTGTTCAGCTTGTGGTGCTGCTTCGTGGGTTGCTTTTACTTCCGCACGAGCGATCACTTCCCGGGCAAGCTCTAAGTATCGTGTTGCGCCGATGGATTTGCTGTCGTATTCGAAGATGGATTGTCCATGGCTTGGTGCTTCACTGAGGCGCACGTTTCTTGGAATGATGGCGCTAAAAACTTTATCGCCAAAGTGATTCTTAATCTCAGTCACAACTTGGTGGCTGAGGTTGTTTCGACTATCAAACATTGTAAGAACAATCCCCTCGATGTGAAGCTGAGGATTCAGATTCTTCTTAATAAGACCGGCTGTGTTTAAAAGCTGGCTCAACCCCTCAAGGGCATAGTATTCACACTGTAGCGGCACAAGAAAACTATCAGCCGCATTCAAAGCGTTCAAAGTAATCAATCCCAACGAAGGTGGGCAATCAATGATCACAAAGTCATATTGATCGGCCACCGTCGCCACCGCCTGCTTCAATCGGTATTCACGCTGCGGCATATCAACAAGT
>JANJTG010000119.1 GCA_024711265.1 Bdellovibrio sp.
TCATTACCCTCTACCTCACTGCCCGTTTAGCCGCACCCTTTTTCGGACGTCCCCCTCCCTGTCTTTATCCCGTCTAGGCGATCCCCGAAACTCTCGAAGTCTTCTTTGCCTGGATGCTGGTCCGAGAACGCTTTAAGCTGATGACTTGCTGGAGACCGAACCCCAAAAATATCAGTCTCTTTTTCGTCTACGGCTTATTAATCCCATCGATTGTTAGCTCCCTTGCGATTCAAACTCTTTTTGTTTTAAGTGGCGTCATCGACAAATCCCAGCTTCTGTGGTTTTCACTCGTAACCACTATAGGAAACTTAGCCGGGGCCGTCTTGATTTGTTTACCTCTTCTTATCCTTGTGACTCCAACTCTATATAAGTCGGGATTATCTTACTTTCCCAATAATTCTTTACCGCCCTTGCGATTAGACGCCGTCCCTCAAAAAGAAAAACTTCTTTGGGTGGCGATTTTAGCCGGAAGTCTGATTTTAGGAATTTCTCTTCCTCTTTCTGAAACTTGGTACGTCTATGGAATTCTTATTTTAATTTCCTCAGCCTGGTACGGGCTTTACGCCGCCCTATTGATAAATACCTGGATCATGGCTATCACAGTAATTTTACCTAAGCTTCTCAATCTTCCCTGGGCCAACGATCCGGTTTTAATACATACTCCCGCGACTCTGCTGACGCTGTGTTTTTGTTCCTTGGTAACGGGCTCTGCGGTGACTTCCTTGACCGGGAAACTAGTAAAGATTCGGGAAACAGAAAAAGAACTCAAAGCCGCCAAAGAGCAAGCTGAGGAAGCCTCTATAGCAAAATCGGAATTTCTGGCTAGAATGAGTCATGAGATACGGACACCTCTTAATTCTGTCCTGGGAATGTTAGAACTTTTAAAAGAAACCCAGCTATCCCAGGACCAAGAACGTTACCTCACACTTTTTAGTCACGCCGGAGAAAATCTTAAAGCCTTGATCAATGATCTTTTGGATTTTTCAAAAATTGAAGCCAAAGCTTTGGCGGTGGAAAACATCAGCTACGATTTACACTCCACCATTCGCAGTGTCTTTGAAATTCTGCAGATCAAAGCCGAAGAAAAAGGGTTGAATTTCATACTCAACATCGGTCGTGAGGTTCCGCGATACCAATGGGGGGATCCCACTCGCATACGACAGGTTCTTTTTAATCTGATAGGCAATGCTTTAAAATTCACGAACGAAGGTTCCGTTCAAGTCGCTGTCAAAATCGTCCAAGAACAAGGAGAAAAATTGTATATCGAGGTCCGGGACACGGGGATTGGAATTCCTCGAGAAAAACAATCTGGTTTATTTTCCCCCTTCTTTCAGGCCGATCCTGGAATCACCCGCAAATATGGTGGCACGGGGTTGGGGTTGGTGATTTCAAAAAATTTGGTCGAGATCATGGGCGGCAGTATGGATGTCAAAAGTCTTGCGGGCCGAGGGACCACTTTTCGAATTTATCTTCCCCATCGCCCCGACCTTGCTCCTCGCACTGAAAAAAAGGCCACGATCGAAACCTCCTGGGGCGACCTCTTTCCGCACCGTCGATTTCACATTTTATTGGTCGACGATTCCGAAGATAATCGAGTATTGATGATTCACTATCTCAAAAATCTTCCCTTTGATTGCGACGAAGCCAAAGATGGGCAAGAGGCCGTGGAAAAGTTTAAAAAAAACAAATATGACCTTATTTTTATGGACATGCAAATGCCCATCATGACGGGTTACAAAGCCACAGAACTGATTCGTTTTTGGGAGAAAGAAAAAAATCTTCCTCCAATCCCGATTATCGCCCTCACCGCTACGGCGGTCGTGGAAGACCTTAAACGCGCCCTTTCAAGTGGCTGCAACTCTTATGCGGTAAAACCCGTTAAGAAGAGTGAAATCTTAGAAATTCTTACTCAGAGCTTAACCACAAAAACCCCCGTCAAAGAGGCTTTTAAAGATCCCCCATCGGCCAATATTTGAGTCGTAAGACCGCCACGGACTTTACCCTTGGATTTAAGTTCATCAAAAAATTGATTCTCTTCTTCGAGGGAAGAAAACCGAGAGACCACTTCAAAGTCCGTATCCACCGGGCGCAGATACTGAATTTCTCCTTTAGCAATCACAATGTTTTCAGTCGGGATATTCCGCTCATGAAGACCTGCAAGCACCAAGGCATAAGAGGCCAATACTCCCGTCGCGTAAAGGCTTCCCCCAAAAGCGGTCCCCTTGTGATTCTTATTTTTTTCTAAGGACACGCGAAACCGAACTTCGTGAGAATCAATTTTACTAACTTCGATTCCCAAGTGCTGATAAAGAACGATCTTGTCTTTTAAAATTCGAATGAGTTCCTGAGAGTCTACTTCCATTGCTCATAACCTCCAGCCACATTGCTCACGTTTTTGTAGCCAAGAAACTGCAAGGCATAAGTGACAGCGCCGGAGCGCACGCCATGATTACTCACCACAAAAATCGTGGCTTCTTTAGGAATTCCTTTTTCACGAAGAACCCCCTCGATTTTCGACTGAGGCAAGCCCTTACCATCAAAGAACTCTTTCCAATCTACATTGTAAACAGAAGCCTTCACTCCTTTGTCAGTCGAAAGATTGCGAAGCGCAAACTCTTGCGAAGATCGCACGTCCAAAATCACCGCACCGGGTTTGGCGATCTGTTTTTTGAAGTCTTTGATTTCCGCGATCAAGGATTCATTTTCTTGCGGTTTCCAGTAAGGTTTATTCTGAACAAGCGGAGTTTCCTTGGTCGTGTTCATCTCGCGATATGACGTATGCAAAAGCGTATAAACATCTTTTACGCCCAGCACTTTCAGAGTCCAAGCCACACGCCCTTCTTCACCCCCGCCTTGAGCCCCTTTTCCCAAAACAACAACCTTGGTATCAGGATCAATCCCCACCAAAGACAACCGCCGAGCCAACGCAAAAAGATCCCCCTGCAAAAGCCCCCGAGAGCGAGGATTGTTTTGCGAAAAATCCTCCCACCGCACATTGATCGCTCCCGGAACATGCGCCAGATTAAACTCAAAAGCCGGTCGTGCATCCAAAATCACAACCTTCTCTTTCAAAAGCTTTTCCGCCGTCACCCCTTCACTAATCACAGGTTCCTGAACAACCACTTTCGTCGGCTTCTGCTGACAAGCTGATAAAATAATGAGTGCGATAACTAAAATATATTTTTTCATTCAATACTCCGACGTTCCTACAACCGGTCATTGTTCCTTCTCTTTGGCGGGGAGTCCCTTCCTTCCCCTGTGCTAGCAGCCCGAGTTCCGCAGCAGCCTCTCCCAACGGGAGGGCGTCCGCGAGGACTGTCCGAGGGCAGCTGGCACAGGGGAAGGAAGGGACTCCCCGCCAAAGAGAAGGGGGCCATGAGCCCCCTTCCACGTGTTTCCTATTTGTTAATTCTCATCGTCGGGAAAAAGATGATGTCCCGAATGCTAGGTCGGTCGGTCAAGAGCATCACAATGCGCTCGATTCCGATTCCCACGCCTCCTGTCGGAGGCATTCCGGCATCAATCGCCAATAAGAAGTCCTCGTCCATCGGATGCGCTTCTTCATCGGTAGCCCGTTGGGCTTCTTGCTCTTTCAATCGCGCCAATTGATCTTCAGGATCATTCAGCTCAGAATAAGCATTGCCGATTTCCATGCAAGCCGCAAACGGCTCAAAACGTTCCACCAAACGCGAATCGCGACGATGAATCTTCGTCAACGGAGAAATCTCAACAGGATGATCTAACACGAAAGTGGGTTGCCACAAGTGCTGCTCTGCTGTGAGTTCGAAAAGCTCCATCAACATTTCGCCGCGTCGACCCGGTTTTTCTTCTTTACCGCCATGTTTGCGGGTGGCTTGGAAGATCTCTTCATCGGTCGCCTTTTCAGGATCAAGACCTGCGTACTCGCGAACGCCGTCAAAAACCGTCAATCGTCTCCAAGGAGGAGTGAAA
>JANJTG010000200.1 GCA_024711265.1 Bdellovibrio sp.
AAAGTTTGTAACCAGCTTTAACCAGTTCAGGCGCAAGATTGATGGGTGTTTGTCCTCCGAGCTGCGCCACAAAACCTTTGGGTTTCATAAAGCGCATGAGTTCACTCAAACTTTCCGCAGTCAGAGGTTCAAAGAACAACACGTCCGAAGTGTCATAATACGTGGCAACGGTTTCTGGATTTGAATTCACCATAATGACTTTATAGCCATTTTTCTGAAAGGCTTTCACACCCCGAACACAGCTATAGTCGAATTCGATCCCTTGTCCGATACGGTTCGGTCCACTTCCGATAATCACCACCGCGTCGGGAGCATGGACCGTCGCAGAGGCAGAAGACCAATACGAAGAGTAGAAATACGGGGTTGAGGACTCAAATTCCCCGGCACAGGTATCGACCTGCTGGTAGCGGGGGAACAGGTTGTGCTTTTCACGCAAAACACAGAGATCTTTTTCTTTTTTTCCCACGAGCGTCGCCAAACGGGCATCTGTAAAGCCCTTGCGCTTCGCTGCCAACAAAAGCTCCACATTATCCTCTGAGAACTCCTTCTTGAACTTGTTCTCGAACTTAATCAAAGCATCAATCTGTTCAAGGAAATAAGGATTGATTCGAGTCAGCTCTTCAATATCCGCCACGGTTTTTCCATCGCGAAACGCCTGGAAAAGATGATAGATTCGCTGGCTGTTGGGATAGGAGACTTTGCCGATTTCCAGCGCCACTTCGGGAATCGCCTGAGGATTCATTTCAAGACTGGCCAAGGCCTTCATCATTGATTCTTGCAATGTGCGCCCGATGCCCATCACTTCGCCGACACTTTTCATTTGAGTTGTCAGAGTGTCTTTAGAACCTGGGAATTTCTCGAAAGCAAATCGAGGGATTTTTGTCACGACATAGTCCAGAGCCGGCTCATAACAAGACGGTGTCACTTTCGTGATATCATTTTTCAATTCGTCAAGACTGTAGCCAATCGCCAAAAGAGCCGCGATTTTCGCGATCGGAAAACCCGTCGCCTTGCTGGCCAAAGCTGAAGAGCGACTTACTCGTGGATTCATTTCAATCACCACACGCTCTCGAGTTGTGGGATGAACAGCGAATTGAATGTTCGCTCCGCCGGTTTGAATGCCCACTTCATTGATGATCTTGCAGGCCTCATCACGCATGGACTGGTATTCACGATCACTCAAAGTTTGCTGAGGTGCCACCGTAATACTGTCGCCCGTGTGGACTCCGCACGGATCCAAGTTTTCGATACTACAGACGACCACGAAGGTGCCTTGATAGTCACGCATCACTTCGAGCTCAAACTCTTTCCACCCCAGAATACTTTCTTCAACCAAAACTTCCGAGGTGGGACTTTCATGAAGAGCCCCCACAAGCATCTTCTTGTATTCCTCAGGAGAATAGGCGATCCCGCCGCCGCCTCCACCCAAAGTGTAATTCGGACGAAGGATCAAGGGGTAACCCAAGTCATCGGCCACCTGCAAACCGTGTTCAAACGTGCGCACCAAATGACTTTTTGGATAACGAGCCCCGATTTTATCAAGAAGACCGCGGAAGATTTCACGATCTTCGCCAGCCTTGATCACCTGGGGAGTGGCTCCCAACAACTGCACTTTGTACTTTTGCAAGATGCCCTTGGCATGAAGATCCAAAGCCAAGTTCAAAGCCGTCTGTCCTCCCAAAGTCGGAATGACCGCGTCGGGCTTTTCTTTTTCGATGATTTTTTCAAGATAGTCGACTTTTAGGGGCTCGACATAAACTCGTGTCGCCACCTCAGGGTCTGTCATGATCGTCGCGGGATTGGAGTTCACAAGAATGACTTCCAATCCTTCTTTCATGAGCGCCTTACAGGCTTGGGTGCCGGAGTAATCAAACTCACAAGCTTGTCCAATAACGATGGGTCCAGATCCAATAATTAGAACTCGTTTAATACTGGACTTCCGCGGCACTCACTCCCCCTTTTTAGACGCCTAATTTTCCCTCATTCGAGTAGATCATTTCAGGCTTCACATGCTTATACTGTTCAAATTTGTAGCGCATCTTAATCAGACGAAGCATGAGAAGATCAGGATCTAAATCCGGATCTTTTCGATGGCGCTTTACTTCGCTCAAAATAAATTTTTTGGCGCTTTCAGGATGGAAACAAAATCCACGTGTGAAGACAAAAGAGTCCCCCTGAGGGATCAAACGAACTTCAAAAAGCTCATCGGGATCAAATCCAAACACGTAGGAAGACTGTTTCACAACCAGCTTCTTATTCGCCAAAAGATCTTTGATATACACATCCCCATTTTTAATTTTGTTAAATTCAAAAATAGAATGACGATGTTGTTTTAAAATTTCCAAAGTCTTGCGTTCTTCATCTGAAAAACGCAATTCGCGAACCAACAAACAAGCCTCCAGAGGCGTTTGTCCGAAGCCTTTAAGTTCGCGAGTGAAAAAATACCAATCATAGAACTGCGCCATTCGGGACTCATAATGCTCGGAGTTTTCATCCAAGGTTCCCGCATTTTCAAAGAACTCTTTTTTAGCCATGGCTAATTCGTCTTTGAAGGCGTCGCTCACAAAGTGATTCAGAATCTTTTCAATTAGTTTTTCATATTCGTTCATATCATCCGCTCTACAAAATAGCTAAATAGCCCGGCCGCCTCATGAGGCCCAGGGCAACTTTCCGGATGATATTGTATTCCCAAACACTTCTTTTTTTCACTATAAAAACCTGCCACAGTGCCATCATTTAGATTCACATGGGTCACTTTTACGTCCCCAGGCAAACTGGCCTCTTCCACAGCGTATCCGTGGTTTTGACTGGTCATATAGATCTGATTAAGCAGAGTGTCGCGAATAGGATGATTGCTGCCACGATGACCGAACTTTAACTTGTAGGTCTTCGCCCCCAAAGCCAGGGCCAAAATCTGATGCCCCATGCAGATCCCAAAAATCGGTTTTACCCCTAACAACTCCCGCACAGTGCCGGTTGCCATTTTCACATCCGCAGGGTCCCCGGGGCCATTGGTCAACATAATCCCGTCGGGGTTGTACTCTAGAATTTCCTGAACCGAGCTGCGACTGTTGAAGATTTTAACCTCGGAACAGCGCGATTGAAGTTCCCGTAAGATATTTTCTTTGCTACCAAAGTCCAACACCGCCACGCGTGGGCCCACCAGATTTTCGCCCCTGCGAATTTCCGCCTGAGGGCGAGAGGTGAGGTAAACCCAGTCTTTATCCAAAGTCTTCTTCTGGGCGATCAAAGTTTGAGCTTTCTGGCGAGCCTCGGACTCAGAAGCCGCATGAACAAGGGCCCCCCACGGGGTTCCTCCTTGGCGAAGACGCAAAACTAAATTTCTTGTATCCAGTTCCGTCACGAGGGGAATCGAATTGTCCGCCAAACGCTTCTTCCAAGCGTGATCGCGCTCGGTATCTTGAATCTCCAGACAAATAAACCCTTCAATCCAAAGTCGACGCGATTCCCACACGTCATCCTCAACACCATAGTTCCCTTGCATGGGGGCCGTCATCACGACAATTTGTGAAAAATAAGAAGGGTCCGTTGCGATCTCTTCGTAGCCCGAGTGCGAAGTATTAAACACCACTTCCCCGGCACGATCGATTCCGCCATGCCAAAGACCCGTGTATAATTCGCCACTCTCAAGAACCAAATAGCCCTTCATTATTTTTCCCCCGCTAGAGTTGCATAAATAAGACTTTGACGGATCAACACTCCGTTAGAAACCTGATCCAACACCTGACATCGCGAATCCCGCAAAACTTCTGTATCCAACTCGGTCCCCTGATTGATGGGACCGGGATGCATGATCAAAGCTTTGGAGGACAGTGACTTCAAGTTCTCTTGAGTAAATCCATACTGCTTACGATAGTCCGCCAAAGAATACTGATGAGAGTGACGCTCTAATTGCACGCGCAACGCCATGGCCACGGAAGCCCACTGCAATCCCTCACGCAAAGAAGTGAAGACTTTTTGCCCTGAAGATTCTGGCAAAAATTCCGTCGGACCACACAACGCCACCTCATAGCCCAGCTTCTTGGCCAATTCAAAATGAGAAGCAGCCACACGGCTATGGCGAACATCACCAACTATCAAAACCTTCTGCCCCTCACAGACTCCCAGATGCTTTCGAATCGTGTAAGCATCCAAAAGAGCTTGAGTCGGATGGCCTTTTTTTCCCCATCCCGCATTCAGGATGGGACTTTGGACTTTTTCAGAAAGGGCTTTCAGATCCAGTTCATCCCCGCAACGGATCACCAAAAAAGAGGGCTTCATGGCGTCGACATTGAGAACCGTATCTTCAAAAGTCTCACCTTTTTCCAGACTGCTCCCCGCTTTCCCATCCAAACGCAGGGGGTAAACTCCAAGTCGAGCACACGCGGTCTCGAAACTCATACGAGTTCGGGTGCTGGCTTCAAAAAACAAAAGGGCTCCGGTTTTACCGAAGCCCTCAAAGTCCAACGACTTATTGGCAGCAACTTGATCCGCCAAAGAGAATAGGAAGTCGATTTTGTTTTTTTCAAGAGAATTCAGATCAATGAGGGATTTATTTTGTCTAGATAACATCTAGAACCCAAGCCTATGGCCCGAGTTCCGAGATGTCAATACAGGGGAGAAAAAACTCGGTCCCAACGCACCGAAGGGTAACGATCGCCACCCCATTTTTTTTGCCAATCCAGCGAAAGCCAAATTAAAACGACCCGACCCACCACTTGAGTCATGGGAACTGTGCCCCAATAGCGCGAGTCGTCACTTGCATCCCGATTGTCCCCAAGCAAAAAGACTTCCCCCGGAGGAACCACCAAAGGACCAAAATCTTTATCTTCGGACTGCTTTTGAAAGATCACGCGCCAATGACTTTCCCCGGAAACTTCTTGGTAAATATCAAACATTTCCGGATTTGGATTGTCCTGCTGATTTTCCAAAACTTTTTCGTATTTCATCGCCTGCTCATTCAAAATCAAACGCCCATTGACGATTTGCACACGATCCCCGGGAAGACCAATCACACGTTTCACGTAGGTGGTCGTGGGTTGATTGGGATAATTGAAGACCACAAGATCGCCCCTCTCGGGCAAAGACGAAACCCATTTTTCTTTTGAAAACGGCACGGGAAATCCATAGGAAATCCGCGAAGAGAAAATGAAATCGCCGGGCTTCAAAGTCGGCTGCATAGAGCCTGTGGGTACTTTATAGGCAGTGACGAGATAGTTGCGCACAAACAAAGCGCACAGCACCGCCAATATCAAAGTTGTTAAGTAATCCCGCCAACGATTCATCCTTCAATTTTAGGACGAACTTCAGAAAGAAGGAAAGACAAATTGTTACTGCAATTTTTTAAAAAGCCGATCAAAGCGAATTTCGGAGGGATTACAAACAAAAGTCATTGTCGGCAAGGTGCTACGACACGACAACCAAATCACCCACGCCTTACCCACGACGTAGTCGTTCTTCACAAAACCCCAGTAGCGGGAATCGCTGGATTGATCGCGATTGTCTCCCATAAAAAAGAATTGTCCTTCAGGAACCGTGTAGGACTGGGACTCGCCACCCACTTCTTCAGAGATAAAACGAACCACATAGGATTTATTGCCGTTATTTTCTGTATAATAAGAAAAACCCACTTCATCGGCGGGACTCTCATAAGGGGTTAACGTGAATTTCTCTCCGTTGACTGTGATCCGGCCATTTTGCACATCCACTTTATCCCCCGGAAGCCCAATCAATCTTTTGATGTAATAGACGTCAGGATTTTCAGGGTATTTAAAAACAATGATTTCCCCCCGCTGAGGCTGGGACCATTGAACAATCCAAGGATTTGCAAAAGGCACATGCAACCCATAAGCGGCTTTTTGTACGATGATATGATCGTGAATTAGAAGATTGGGAATCATACTTCCCGAGGGAATTACAAAAGGTTCCACCAACGCCCAACGCACCCCCAACACTAATAAAATGGGAAAAAGGAACGTGAGAATCGCCTGATTCCACGTTCCTTTTAAACTTCGAGTGGGGGTTGACTCTGTCATTAATTTACAGAGTGGAAGAAGCGCCCCCAACGAGTCGTCAGAGGATTACACAAGAAAGGAAGTGCCGGAATCGTCTCTTCACAACTGAGCCACACAAACATCGCGCGTCCCAGAATGTTCTGTTTCGGCAAGAATCCCCAGACTCGTCCATCGGAAGAGTTCATACGATTGTCGCCCATCACAAAAAGATGATCTTGAGGCACCGTCACAGGACCGAAGGTTTCGTAGATATCACCCTTCCGAAGAAGGATCGCGTGGTTTTTTCCACCGGGAAGTTCTTCGGTAAATTCCACGTAATTGTCTTTGCCGTCGTTGATATTTCCATCACGCTGGAAATCCGCATCCCGCAACCATGCAAAGTCATCCATATTGGCAGGTACTTTTTTATCCACGGGTTTGTCGTTGATATAAAGAGTTCCATTTTCGTAGTAGATCTTGTCTCCAGACTCTCCCACGATGCGCTTGATAAAGAAAGTGCTCATGTCTTTGGGATATTTAAAGACAATGACTTCACCGCGCTTCGGTTCATTGAATTTCACCAACCAATTTTCACTGAAAGGCACGCGCAGTCCATACGTCAGCTTATTAACGAAAATATGATCATGAATCAAAAGAGACGGAAGCATCGAGCCCGATGGAATCACATAAGCTTCGATAAAGCCCCAGCGGATAAACAGAGCGATAAAGACCGCAAGAAAAAGAGAACCCCATCCTTCAGTCCAAAAATGTTTTGTGCGCCAGTTCCAGCTGTTTTTGTTGTCACTCATGCTGCATCCTCTCCATTAGTCCTCGACTTTTAGAATCGCTAAGAAGGCTTCCTGAGGCACATCGACAGTTCCGATCTGCTTCATGCGCTTTTTACCCTCTTTTTGACGTTCCAAAAGTTTACGCTTACGGGAAATATCACCACCATAACACTTGGCGGTCACGTCTTTTCTCATTGCCCCTAAAGTCTCACGCGCGATAATCTTCGCGCCAATCGCCGCCTGAATCGCCACTTGATATTGCTGTCGAGGGATCAGTTCTTTCATTTTTTCCGTCAAAGCACGACCGCGATTTACAGACTTCGACTTGTGAACAATCAAAGAAAGAGCATCGATAGGCTCGCCGTTGATCAAAATATCCAACTTCACAAGGTCCGATTCTTCAAAGCCAATGAATTCGTACTCCAACGACGCATAACCTTTGGAGATCGACTTCAAACGATCATAGAAGTCCATGACCATTTCATTCATCGGAAGTTTGTATTCAATGATGACCTTCTTATCCGTCACGTACTCCATCTTAATCTGAATACCGCGCTTATCTTCACACAGTTTCAGAATCCCACCGATATATTCCGTCGGAGTATGCAGCGTCACCTTCACGTAAGGCTCTTCGAACTTGGCAATCTGTGTTTCATTGGGCATGCCCGAGGGGTTCTCTAGCATGATCTCGGTTCCATCCGTCTTGGTGATTCTGTAAACCACTGTCGGAGCCGTGGTGATCAAATCAAGATTGAACTCACGCTCCAAACGCTCTTGCACGATTTCCATATGCAAAAGACCCAAGAAACCACAACGATATCCAAAGCCCAGAGCAGCGGATTTTTCCACCTCGTAAGTCAAAGACGAGTCATTCAGACAAAGCTTATCCAAAGCGTCTTTTAAATTTTCGTATTCTGAAGCCACCACGGGAAAAATACCCGCAAAAACCATCGGCTTGATTCTTTGGAAACCAGGAAGTGGTTCTGTCGCCGGATGCTTTGCAGATGTGACGGTGTCGCCCACCTTCACGTCGCGAATGTCTTTGATACCACAAATGAGGAAACCCACCTCACCGGCTTCCAAGGTGTCTTGCATCGCCGGGAAAGGTTTGTACTTACCCATACGCAAAACTTCATAATCCCGATCTGTCGCCATGAACTTGATCTTGTCGCCTTTTTTAATCGCGCCATCCATCACACGCACCAAAACGACAACACCCTGATACGCATCAAACCACGAGTCAAAAATAAGCGCCCGCGGAGTCAAACTGCGATCGGCCTTTGGAGGAGGGACTTTTTCCACGATAGCCTCAAGGATATCCGTGATACCGATTTTTTCTTTGGCAGAGGCATGGATGATTCCAGTGCAATCAAGACCGACAGTATCCTCAATTTGTTTTGCCACGCCCTCAGGATCTGCCGAAGGGAGGTCAATTTTATTTAGAACAGGAATGATCTCAAGATTATTCTCCAGCGCCAAATAAACGTTCGCTAAAGTCTGAGCCTCCACCCCTTGAGCGGCGTCGACAACCAGGATAGCGCCTTCACAGGCCGCCAAAGAGCGAGACACTTCGTAAGAAAAATCCACGTGCCCCGGAGTATCAATCAAGTTGATCTGATACATATTGCCGTCTTTGGATTTGAAATCCAAACAAACGGTTTGCGCTTTGATCGTAATCCCCCGTTCGCGCTCCAACTCCATGTTATCAAGGAATTGATCCTTTTTCTCACGATCGGACAACGCGCCCGTGGCAGAAAGAAGACCGTCCGCCAAAGTCGATTTACCGTGGTCAATGTGAGCAATGATAGAAAAGTTACGTATAAATTTAGGATCCATAATTCTCTTTTTTTAGATGAAGTTGGTGCTTCTTACGCCCAGCGCGCAGTATACAAATAAGAAGCGCCGAGTTGCTAGAGACAACTCGGCGCAATGATTACGGTTTTCTTTAAAATTACGCCAAAGTCTTTACGACGTCTTTGAGCTGCTCAATCTTATTGAGCTTCTCCCACGTGAAGGACTCTTCGTTACGGCCAAAGTGACCATAGGCTGCTGTTTGACTGTAAATAGGTCTCAAAAGATCCAAATCTTTTGTGATTCTTGCAGGACGCAAGTCAAAAACCTGACGAACGGCTTTTTCCAACACCTCGGGACCCACTTTGCTTGTGCCGTAGTCATTCACAGTGATGCTCACAGGCTCGGCAACGCCGATAGCATAAGCCACCTGAACCAAACATCTTTCCGCAAGACCGGCTCCCACAATGTTCTTCGCAATATGACGAGCTGCGTAAGCTGCCGAACGATCCACTTTCGAAGGATCTTTCCCAGAGAACGCTCCACCGCCATGAGCCCCATGTCCACCGTAAGTATCTACGATGATTTTACGGCCTGTCAGTCCCGCATCCCCCATTGGTCCCCCGGTTACAAAACGTCCGGTAGGATTGATGTGGAACTTAGTCTTCGCATCCAACCAGTTTGCTGGGATGGATTTTTTAATCAGTTCTTCCGTGATAAATTCTTTGATCGTCGCATTGGACACAGAGTCCGCGTGCTGAGTGGAAATCACAACAGTATCGATGCGCTTGGCAACGCCATTTTCGTACTGCACAGTCACTTGAGATTTTGCATCGGGACGGAGCCAATCCACTTTGTTAGCCTTACGAAGTGCTGCAAGATCCTTCACAAGTTTATGAGACATAGCAATGCTTAAAGGCATCAACTCTGGAGTTTCATTCACCGCATAACCAAACATCAATCCTTGGTCACCGGCCCCCTGATCATCCGACAAGGTCTCTTTCACTCCAACCGCGATATCGGGAGACTGCTGTCCCACGGCGATCATCACACCGCAAGTTTTGTAGTCAAAACCCTTGTCAGAGCTGTCATAACCGATGCGCTTCACAACATCACGAGCCACTTCTGAGAAGTTCACTTTGGCAGACGTCGTGATCTCGCCCCCGACAACAATCAAACCCGTCGTCAGCAAGGTTTCACAGGCCACACGCCCCTTAGGGTCTTGAGCCAAGATCGCATCCAAGATGCCATCAGAAATTTGGTCTGCCATTTTATCGGGATGCCCCTCAGATACAGATTCGCTCGTAAAAAGATAATTTTTCACTGCTTTCGTTCCTCATTAGGAAAGGTGTTAATGAGCTCGGCCTAAGGTAAAATCATACCTTAAGCCATCCTAAATGCCCTTCACATTTAGCGAAGGGCCAACCTACCAAACGAGGGGGGAGGGGTCAAAAGAATAAAAAAAGGTGGCTTTTTTTAGCCACCTTTTTAAACATTTTCGCTGTAGAGCTTAAGCCGCTTTAGGCCGCCTTCTTCCAACGCATAACCTGCTCCAGACGCCCCTCTTTAGTGAGCTCCGGCTTCTTATGGTTTTTATACTGCTTGCTGGTTTTTAGAAATTGTTTTTCAAGCTTCTCAGCGGCGGCATCTACGGCCCCGTACACATCCACGCCATAAGCGGTGGCTTTAAAATATTTCTCTCGGGTGTTTACCGAGATCTCAACACAGAACTCATTCTTCTGTTTAGAGAAATACACGCTGCCATAACCTTCCTTCAGCAAAAACCGCCCGACTTCCGACATCTTTTCATCAGTATAGTTTTCAAGGGATTCGGAGTGATCGAGATGCTTAAAGGTATAGTTGAGTTTCATTTTTTCTCCTTTGGCCCCTTTCAAGGCCTATTATTTAGGGAAGCTTCGTCAGCTTCAGT
This sequence comes from Bdellovibrio sp., assembly GCA_024711265.1. GTDB lineage: Bacteria > Bdellovibrionota > Bdellovibrionia > Bdellovibrionales > Bdellovibrionaceae > Bdellovibrio. The sequence continues at coordinate 10,503 of JANJTG010000200.1, forward strand.
CGCCCCAGAGAGGATTCTAGGACTGCCTAGACCTCTTATCGGCCGGGCTCGACTAAAGATGAGCCTTATTTTGAGACTCACTTAGATTTTCTTTGGGTTAATTGGCAGCGCTTAAAAATTTCGAGATCGGCTCTATTATTCAAATATTTGCTGACGGGGACCATATTATCGTAGGCCGCACGACATCTCCCCCGTTGGGCCTCAATATTTGCATCGTAATAGGAATCGCGCAAAGCTGCAGGCAGCCTGTCCACATGGGTTGGAATCAAAGTTCCTTGTTTAAGCTTTTGTTTGTACTCACTCAACGCCTCCTCCGACTGCTTTTGAATTTCGCGAATGTCGGCGTATCGAGGTGGGATGTTGGGCGGAAGTTTTTTTGCGGTGTCTAAAGCCCCTTCGAAATTTCCGACTTCAAAATAAAGCTTCGTCTTGCCGTAAAGAGCTTCGATTTCCTGAGCGTCGAGAGGCTTTTGCTTTTTGCCGAAGGGATTTCCTAAAAATCCCAACGATAAACCGACAATAGCCACTCCCCATGTCACAAAATGAGCACTTGTTTTTTTCATATAGGGGCTTATCGGAATTTCTGGACTAAAGATGAGGAGCGGCGGTGTTTTAGAATGAAACGGAGTTAAACTGAAACCATCTTCCGATAGTATTCCAGCAACCTCTTCGCCCCATGCACTAGATTCGCCTCCCAGTCATTATGAGCATTGTGGTCTGCACCATCCGTAATATATTTCAGCGAAATCAACTGCACACCCATCTTGCGACAGACTTTCGCAAGAGCATACCCTTCCATATCCACTAAATCGCAGGAAACCTTCGGAGCCCCCGTCTCAAAACTGTCGCCGGTGCCACAGACACCTTTAGCCAGTTCTGGAAAATAAGGAATCAACTCAATGCCGCCAGGCAGAGGATCAAACGGCGTTTCTCCCACTTTGAAACCCAAAGGGGAAATGTCCATATCCCGTTGAACAAAAGTGGAGACCTCCACCAAATCGTGAGTTTTGAATTTCGAACTTCCCGCCGTCCCTAAGTTGATCATGACTTTGCACTTCGTTTTATGAATCACATCCATCGCCGTCAACGCGGCATTGACTTTGCCAATGCCGGTATAAAGAACCGGGATATTCTCTTTTTCAAAAAGGCCCTGTGATTCACCAGGAAGAGCCATCACCAATGCGACATCATTAATATTGAACAAGGGAAAATACCTCTTCGTTTTTAAACTTCATTTTATTCAAGAACGTGAGATTCACGAGAACCGCCACGGACTCCACCTTGTAGCCTGCAAGGTAACTTAAATCAATCGCCGCTTGAAGTGTTCCTCCCGTCGCCAAAACATCATCCACAATCATGATATTTCCTTGCCCCAATGGAAGTTCAATTTCGGCCTGTCCATATTCCAGGGCATAAGAGATTCTTTTGGTTGGTGGCGGCAATTTGCCCGCTTTGCGAATCGGAAGAAAACCTTTTTTATGAGTCGCCGCCAAATGCGCCGCCAGAATAAAACCACGAGACTCAATTCCGGCAAAACAGTCCACCTTCGAGAGATCTACTTTTTGCACCAGATTTTTTGACACGAAGTCCAGAGCCTCGGGGTTCCGCAACAGAGGAGACATGTCGCGAAATAAAATTCCTTCTTGAGGAAAGTTGGGCACATCACGAATCAAACTCTTTAAATCCATTATATCCTCTCCTACCCAAGGGTTGCGGCTTTTCCAACACAGCTCTTCCCTATTCTTATTCAAAACGCCGCTTCGAGTAAAGAGTGATAACTTTGATAGAGCAATTTTCTTTTCGACTCTGAACCCTTTTTCGTATTAGCCTCGGAGAGCGATGAAATACTTCTCTGTTTTCATTCTTATTGGGATGCTTTGGTTCTTGAGTGCCTGCTCGACACGTCAGATCATCCGTGACTCTGAATACAAATATTCCGAGGCGGCCTTCAAATCCGGGGATCTCCCTCAAGCACTAAAGCATTTTCCAGAAAAAGAACAAGGCGGCTTTGTCACCTCCATCGAAAAATCCTGGCTGTCTTTTTGGGAGGGAGAAAAAAATCACGACGCCCTGATGAAACAGACAAAAACACTGGATGAAAGGCAGTTCACCAGTGTTTTGCGTGAGACAAAATATTTCTTCTACAACGAAACCGAAGACGGGTACATTCCGGCAGAACATGAAGTCATTATCATGCATCTTTTGAATGCGATGTTTTTCATGCGCAACGAAGATTGGGAAAAAGCTCGCGTGGAAACTCGTCGTGCGACGTTCTTTTTGCAAAACTACGTCAAAGAGGATCAATCCCACTTTGACGATCCTGCTTTAAGAATCTGGCTTGCGGGAATTTGGGCAGCCCTCGGAGAATGGCAGGACGCGCAGGTGGATCTTCGCAAGGCTTATGAACTCAGCAAAAATAAGAATCTCATTCCCCTTATTGAAATGCCCCAGCCTCCTCAAGATTTAAGTGTGGTCTTTGATGGCAGTGGACCTCAAGTCGTATGGAAGGAAGGCACCCTGGCACCTGAGTTTCGCGATGAAAGCACGGCTCCGACGATGTCGATCCACTTTGCGACGTTGCCTTGGTTTTTGCGGCATGAAGAAAGAAATTCACAGATCCGGAATGTGGTTATGAAATCCAATTACATGGCTCAGTATTATGGCCTGAACACAGCCGTGGGCGCCGAAAAGTCGGTGGGATTTGTTGCCTCAAACAGTTTACGTGTCGCGGGCGTTGTGGTGGGAGCCGCCATTGTTGGCGGAGGGCTTTATCTTTTGGCGCAAAGTGGAGGCGCGGGACCAAACGAAGCCACTGGCATTGTTGGCGCAGGACTATTAGCCTTTAATGAACTCAATGACTATGGCAGCAAAGTCGCCCGAAGTTTTGAAAAATCCAGTGCCGAAAGCAAACAAGCGGGTCTTGAAAAATTAAGAACCTATCGTTTTGTAAGATTCCTGCCTAGTTGGATTTCATTAACAGCGTCTTCGGAATTCGTGGGCCTTACGGCCAAGAGTCTGTCTTTGCAAGCGCCCAACTCTCGGACGCGGGTTCTTTTTCTTCAAAGATTCTAATACAACAACTAAATTCCCCCAGGCCAGGTTTCAGGAAAGTCTTTCTCAGAAGCCACCGTGGGTATGGATCTGAGTGCTGTTGTCTTATCTATGAAAACAAAAGCATCATAGCGCTGGGCAATCTGAGTAGGAACATAGTTACGACCGTGCTCTTCAAACTGAGGACGATACACAACCCCCACAGCACGATGACCGAACTCGCGACTTCCCAAAATGGTCTTTCTCGCCTCACCATCAAAGAGCATATAAAATCGCGGCGATTTAAGATCTTCCGAAGCCTTATGACAAAAGAACTCAAAAGAAGCCTCCCTCGCAGGAGGCAGTGGCGTGCGCGTCTCTGGCCCTTCCCATGCCGGACCAGCCAAGACATCCCCTTGATATGTTCCGAAGCCCACAAGAGCCACTTGATCCGCGCCAAATTTTTCACGGGCAAGTCCTCCGAGATTCACATAGCCCTGCTCCAACATATCCGTGGCATGATAGTCACCGATATGACTGTTATGGGCCCACACGATGCACTTGCTGTTTTTAGAGTGACGATGAAGAAGAATTTCTAAAGTGTCCACCATGTGCTGATCGCGCACATTCCAGGACTCAGGCCCTCCAAAAAGCATGGAACGATAGTAGTCTTCCGCATTTTTCACAATACGAGCATTTTGTTGAGCACTGAAGAGGTCGTCACTGACACCCCTGATATCCTCAAGGCGCACACGCAAGATTTTTCGTAGATTTTCAACGACCTCATTACGGCATCCTTCCGTGAATTTCACGAGATATTTGGCGTAGGCTTTTTCGTCCCGAGCAAATGGATCAAAACAGGCATAATTGTTTTTCACTTCTTGCGCAAATTCAGGATCTATTTTTTCGGCATAGGCCTGGACGTAATCCATCGACTCGAAAAGAGAGTACACATCTAAACCGTAAAAATGGGATTTGAACTCTTTCATCCATTCGATCAAAAGCGCGGTTTCATCATTGGCCCACATCCATGTCGGCCACCGTTCAAACTGGCGCATGACCTCCCTTGCACTGCGCCCTTGGCCCTTATGGATATAGTCATTGAACTTTTGACAAGAGGGCCAATCCCCTTCCACTGCAATAAAATCAAATCCATAATCCCGAATGAGTCTCTGTGAAATCATTCGTCGCACGCTATAAAACTCGGCAGTTCCGTGGGTAGCCTCACCCAACATGACGACACGAGACTTTGCCAAACGTTCAATTAAGTCATCCCACGAGTCTTCTCTTTTGATAGGATGAGCAAATATCTCTATTTCGCGAACGACATTTTCTTTGGGTTCAGAAAGCTTTCTGAATGACGGACTGTTTTCCAAAAACCAATCCGTCGCATACTCAACCACTTCTTCCAAAGCCCCAGGCTCTTCAAAAAGATGGGTGGCCTTAGGAACAGTGACGATCTTAGCCGATGACAATCGACGAGAGGCTTCTTCATTTGAATGAATCACCGCCTTGTCGTTGCCCCCGACGATCAAAAGAGTGGGCACTCGAACTTTCTCAAAATACTTCTCAGCTAAATCCGGACGTCCTCCCCGACTGACCACGGCAAAGATATCGCGCTCACTTTTGGCAGCAGCCCCTAATGCAGCGGCCGCCCCCGTGTTTGTACCAAAAAATCCAATGGGAGTTTTTCGATCTGGAAGGTGCCGTAAGACCGCTTCCGTAGACTTTAAAAGTCGGCGAATCAAAAGCTCTACATCAAAAACATTCTTTCGATCTGCAGCTTCTTTCTCGGTGAGAAGATCCGACAGCAATGTGCTAAAACCCATCTTATTCAATTCTTTTGCGACAAATCTGTTACGCGGACTTTGCCGACTGCTTCCGCTTCCATGAGCAAAGACGATAATCCCCCGCATGTTCTCAATTAACGTCAGATCCCCTTTGAGTTCAATGCCCTCATCCCGAATCGTGACTTCCTTTTCCCGAGTCCCCAACAAGGAGCCCCGATTCTCAAGAATTTCAATCACTTCGTTATCAGAAACCTGATCAAAGTTCTGATACCAATTCCCCACGGCATAGAAATTTTGGGGAGTGAGCAAACAAACCAGGTCGTCCGCAGCCTTCCTGATTTGCTCCAGGGAGGAGGCCGAGGCAACTGGTGTTGCCACGATGATCTTTAAAGGATTTCGTTCGCGAAGAAGTTGGATCGCCGCCAAAGTTGTCGCTCCTGTCGCGATGCCGTCATCAATAAGAATCACCACTCGATCATTCACGGAGGGCGGGGTCATGCCGAAGCGAAATTTCTCCATTTGCCGGGCTACCTCAACGGCTTTTTTTCGAGCCACGTCTTCAAGTTCTTCCATGCCAAGCTGCAGCCGGCGAATCAGTTCCAGATTAAACCAGGGAGGACCACTTTCGGAAACCGCCCCCACCGCCAACTCAGGATTTGAAGGATGCCCTACTTTTTTGACCATCAAAAGATCCAACGGAGCTTGCAGTCTTTTTGCCACCTCGAAAGCGACCGGAACACCTCCCCGAGGGATGGCAAGAATAAGGGGATCTTGATCTTTATAGGCAAGAAGTCTCTCACTCAAAGCTTCCCCGGCTTGTTTTCGATTTTCAAAATGTATCATGAGTGCCTCTTTCGTGGTTCGCGTCCAGACCGAAATTTTGCAGATTCCCTTCGTAGCGCCCTGTGATTTTTTTAATATGAATTCGATAAATCACAGCCGTCTCTAACATTGCGGCAAAATCAACAGTCAGAGGAGAAAGATGCTCTTCTCCATTCATTTTAACAACTCTTTGGATCAGTAAGCGCATGGCCTTGGTGGCCTCTTCGCCTTTGACTTGTTCAAACGTTCCCCAGGCGATGACACTCTTCCATTCAAAGAGACTGTGAATCTCCTCGACCTCCAGGCACACATGAGGATTTTTTTGCATGAGAGCAATTTTTTTCCCATTGCTTGAATGGCTGTAGATATAGGGATAATCAATCACATAGGTGATGGGCACCACATAGACTTCTTTGTGGGAAAAACAACCGAGATGTCCAATCGGACTGTTCTCCAAAACTCGAAGACACTCCGCCTGATCCAACGAACTCATTTTGCCGTGTTCTGTTTCCACAATAAACTCCTGTGTGCTTAAACTCTCATCACGAATTTTAGTCGCCAGGATCTGGAGGCCACAAGGAAGCCTCTCAAGATACAAAGAAATAGAAGTAATACAGGAGCCCTGATTTGCCGAAAGGCAGATTAACAATTCGTAAAGTGGCTGTCCTCAAGAGCAATTTTAAAGTCATACGCAAAACAACCACATAAAGGAGTGCAAAAATGGCTAATCCGTTGGATTTATGGAAAGGTTCGAATCGCTGGATGTCGTCCCCCTTTCGTGAAATGTCACGCTATCAAGAATCTATTGACCGGCTGATGAATGAAATCATGAATTTAAGAAGGGAGGAAGGATCCTTGGGCGGAGACTTCACCCCAAGTTGCGAAGTCAACGAGGACGAAAAAAATTATATTATGAAGTTTGACTTACCAGGGATTAAAAAAGACCAAGTCAAAGTCGAGGTCGACAATGACCGCCTCACCGTGCGCGCTGAAAGAAAAGAGGAGCGTGAGGAAAAGACGAAGAAGAAATATCTCTCAGAAATTTCTTATGGCTCTTACGTAAGAACCTTCACTTTACCGCAGACTATTGATGAAAAGAAAGTCGAAGCAAAGTTTGAGGACGGCGTTTTAATTATAAATGTTCCAAAATCTGAAACACCAAAAGCCAAACAGATCTCGATTCATTAAAAGTTAGATGTACTTCCGATGCCACTGATGAGGTGGTATCGGAATACTCTGTGGTTCGGAGGTTAATCCTGAACCAGTTTTTTCCCGCAATCATGACAGAACGTATTTCGTTCTTTTCTGCGAGCTGCATGTTTTGCTTCATCACAATAGCTTTTGACGACCGTTTTATTCACGATCTCGCCACACATCGGACAATTTCTTACCGGAGCATTCAAACGTCCATGATTCATGTTCGGACAGCGTGTATCTCGTTTCATGATGTTAGTGCAAATTCTGAGTTGAAATGACGTTATTGGATTCCATAATTTCCTCCGGCGTTGCCGCACGAGCTTCAATCGCTTCAATTTCAAATACCAAATCTTGCCCCGCTAAAGGGTGATTCCCATCCAGGGCCACCATATCCCCATAGATTTCCACCACCCGATAAACCCGAGCTTGTCCCGACTTGGTAGGGACAACCACATTTTCGCCAAAACGAAGAGTTCGATCTTTAGCCACTTTCTTGCGAGGAAATAGAACTACTTTTTTGGGGTCGTAAAAACCGTATGCCTGCTCTGCCGAAAGACAGATACGTCTTTTTTCTCCTTTTTGGAGATTCTGCAAGCCTTCGACCAACCCACTCAAAATTGTGTCCTGCCCCTCCGCAGAGGTGATCACTTCACGATTAAACGTGGAACTCAATATCTGACCGGCTTTGTTTTTGAGAACACAGTTGAAAGAGATCACTTGAATACTCATAACCATTTCCTCCTTAAGACAAAGTTGCAGAAAAAAAGCCGACAGTTTAAGGTCGGCTTTGTGTTCGAAATGAACTTAAGACTGAATAGGGCTCTGGAGAACTAGTAAGAACGACGAGAGCCGTATCCACCACCACGAGAACCGCCTCCATTACGAGGCTCCTGTGGCTTTGCTTCTGAAATGTTCATCGCACGACCCGACAATTCCATGCCATTTAATTTTTCAATAGCCGCACGAGCTTCGCCATCAGCGGACATTTCCACAAAGGCGAATCCCTTGCTGCGTCCCGTTTCGCGATCTGTGATTACATTTGCGGAATCAACAGTCCCGAACTCCGAAAAAACCTCAGAGAGCTGATTTGCATCTACATTAAAAGACAGATTACCAACGTATATTTTTTTTCCCATTTATTGCCTCCTTGAAAGCTTGGGGCCATTCGCAGAAGACAAAAGGACATCTAATGAACTGTGAGAACGACATTACTTAAAATCATTAAAGCATGCTTTAAGAATATTAGATATAGCTATATTTCCGCCAGATGCGCCACCGACGATTTGGAAAAATAAAAGACACTCCCACGACGTTTTCTTGTCGCAGGTACGAAATCTTCCCTAAAAATATTTTTTTCTCTGAGAAGACGGCAAGATTTTCAGCATATCGCGATACTTCGCCACCGTACGACGTGCGATCTGAATACCTTCCACCTTAAGCAGATCCACGATTTTCTGGTCTGAAAGTGGATTTTTAGGGTCTTCCTTCGCGACAAGGTCTTTGATTTTGATCTTCACCGACTCACTGGCCAAAGATTCACCGTCAGAAGAGCTGATTCCCGAGTTGAAGAAGTATTTCAACTCATAGATCCCCTGAGGAGTGTGTACATATTTCGCTGTAGTCACACGGCTCACCGTCGACTCATGCATTCCGATGTCATTGGCGATATCACGAAGGACCATCGGCTTTAAAAACTCAGAGCCTTTTTCAAAAAAGTCGCGCTGATGCTTAACGATGGACTCCGCCACCTTATAAATGGTTCTTTGTCTTTGGTGAATGGACTTAATCAACCATACCGCCGAGCGAAGCTTCTCTTGGATATAGTCTTGGGTTTTATCACCCGAAGTTTTTCCACCTTTAAGCATATTCTTATAGAAATTAGAGATCTTCAAACGTGGAAGACCATCCTCATTAAGAGACACCACGTAGTCATCACCGACTTTATAAACATAAACATCCGGTGTGACGTAATGAGTATCACTGCTGACAAAAGCGCGTCCGGGCTTAGGATCCATGGCATAGATGATTTTACACATCTCAATGACGTCTTCGACGTCGCGGCTTAAGGCTTTCGCGATAGCTTCGTAGTTTTTCTTTTCCAGATCCTTCAAATGGTTATTAATCAAATTAACCAGATCATGAGTATCTTCTTCCAAGTGTTTGGCTTGAATCAATAGGCACTCTTTCAGATCTCGTGCGCCAACCCCTGGAGGGTCAAACTCATGAATCAGGGTGAGAGTATCTTCCAAAAGACCCAAATCCATCTTTTCCTCTTCGGCAATCTGCTCAAGAGGGACTTTGATATAACCGTCATCATCAATCGCACCAATTAAAGCGTCCGCGGCCTTTTCTTCTTCCTCAGAAAAACCATTCATCTTCACTTGCCAGTAAAGATGATCCGCCAGCGTCTGCGACGCCGTAATGACGTTTTCATAATTCATGATCTCTTCAGAACCCGCCATGCCTGATTGAGGAGGTTTCTGATTGGCTTCAATATAGGATTCCCACTCAAACTCATCTTGCTTTTGCGGGTCTTGAATATTCTGATCGTTGGCTTCAGAGCCAGTTTCAATCTCTGTCGCGGCTTCTTTAGTACGTTGAAGATCTTCTTCTTTGAGCTGCTCGGCTTCTTCAAGAATGGGGTTTTCTTCGAGCTCGGACCGAACAGCCGACTCTAACTCCATACGCGACATCTGCAAAAGCTTGATCGCCTGTTGCAGCTGTGGAGTGATCACCAGAGACTGGCTCAGGTTCATCGTCTGTCGAAGAGCCATTAACTACCCCTTCATAAAATTACTAGGCCACGGCACTCGCCGAATGGCTTTAAAGTTTAAAGTTCTCGCCAAGATAGAATTTACGGGCAATATCAGAATTCGCGATTTCATCAGAACTTCCGCTAACCTGAATCTTCCCATCCTTCAGTATATAAGCATAATCGCAAATACCTAAAGTCTCACGCACGTTGTGATCCGTGATCAGAACTCCTATACCTTTGGCCTTAAGATCGCGGATGATATTCTGAATGTCGGCGACCGCAATCGGATCAATCCCGGCAAAGGGTTCATCCAACAAAAGAAACTTCGGTGAACCGGCCAAAGCGCGTGCAATCTCAACACGACGACGTTCTCCTCCCGACAAGGCATACCCGTAACTGTCACGGATATGATCGATATGGAAGTCACCGATAAGCTGTTCCAACTTCTCGGCTCTTTGAGCGCCTGAGTAACCATGAGCCTCCAGGGCCACGACAATATTCTCTGCCACGGTCAACTTTCTAAAGATGCTTGGCTCTTGGGCCAGGTAGCTCAAACCTACGCGGGCTCTTTTGTACATAGGCTCTTGGGAGATATTCACTTCATCAATATTAATGCTGCCTGAGTCTGACTGAACCAACCCCACGACCATATAAAAAGAAGTGGTTTTTCCGGCTCCATTGGGACCTAAAAGGCCGACCACCTGACCGGACTCGACTGAAAATGAAACGCCATCAACGACCTTGCGTTTTTTAAAAGATTTTGAAATGTCTTTGATGGTGAGCATACTCATTGATCTTTATTCTCCACCTTGGCTCGCACTCTTTCTACCTTAACCTTTTTTCCGCCATCAAGAAAGATGATTTCCTCGCCTGTCAGTTCATCATTGTTTTGAATGACTTTGGGACGTCCCTTGAAGATGTACTTATTCTCTAAAAGGTCCAGACTCACGCTCTCGGAAGTGGCAAACTTATCGGCATCGCTGACCTTGACCCCACCTATGATGGCGATCGAACTAAAGATGTCCTCACCTGTACTATAGATAAACGAAGCCTCAGGGCCTTCCAGCT
>JANJTG010000224.1 GCA_024711265.1 Bdellovibrio sp.
AAGAGTTCAATTTGAGTTCGGATCTTGAGGCTTTGCGTATGCTCATAAAAATTGGCTATAGCCGTTCAAAAAATCTATTGGGATAAGCTGGCTCATAGCCCTATCTCTCGGAAATCATTTAAAATAACTGAAAAAATAAGATATACTGCCCACTTTAGACCGCTGCCTGAAATAGGCAGTATGTTGTTTTTTACCGCCGACTAGAGGATGAGCATGACTGCAACCCCTGACTACAAGTCTACGATCCGTTTGCCACAAACTGATTTTCCCATGAAAGGGGACCTTCCTCTGAAGGAACCTAAAATCATTCAGAACTGGGAAGAGAAAAAGATCTATCAAAAAATGGTCGCAAAAAATGCTGGCAAAAAAAGATTCGTTTTGCCCGATGGCCCTCCCTATGCCAACGGCGGCATTCACTTGGGACACGCTCTGAACAAAACGTTGAAAGACGTGATCATCAAGTACAAAAACATGCGTGGCTTGCAAACCGTGTTTATTCCCGGTTGGGACTGCCATGGTCTTCCGATTGAGCATAAAGTTCTCAAGGACCTTCAGGCGAAAAAAATCACGAAAACAGATCAAGAGATCTTAGCTCTTTGCCGTGAAGAGGCTCAGAAATGGGTTGGCGTACAGCGTGAAGACTTCCGCCGTTTGGGAATTCTGGCGGACTGGGAAAATCCTTATTTAACAATGCAGCCTGCTTACGAAGCCGAAGAGGTGCGTGAGTTTGCCCGCTCTTTCCAAAAGGGTCTTATCTATCGCGGTGTTAAACCTGTTTATTGGAACTGGGTTTTGAAAACTGCTTTGGCTGATGCGGAGGTTGAATATCACAACCACAAGTCTCCTTCTATTTACGTGAAGTTCCCTATCACCGATGCCGCCACTTTGAAAAAGCTGGGAAATCCAAGCAAACCGACCAACATGGTGATCTGGACAACGACGCCTTGGACTTTGCCTGCCAATACGGGAATCGCTTTGCACCCTGAGCTGGAGTACTCAGTCTATGATGGGGGCTCTGAAAACTATGTGATCGCCAAAGGGCTCAAAGAATCTGTTGAAAAAGACACAGGCCTTGTTTTGACCGAAGGTTTCACCTTTAAAGGTGAAGATCTTGAACTTGGAAAAGCACGCCATCCATGGATTGATCGCGACTCGATCATCGTTCTTGGATTGCATGTCAGCCTTGATGCCGGTACGGGCGCAGTTCACACAGCTCCGGGCCATGGTGCGGATGACTTTAAAGTCGGCCTCACCTACAAACTACCCATTCTCAATCCTGTCGACGACGCGGGCCTTTATACTGATGAAGTTCCTGAATACAAAGGCATCAACATCTTTAAAGCGAATCCTCTGATCGTTGAAAAGCTTAAAGAGAGTGGTCATCTTTTGGCGCACAAAGAAATAGAGCACAGCTATCCTCACTGCTGGCGCTCAAAAGCTCCTCTCATTTTCAGAACGACCCCTCAATGGTTTATTGGATTGGATCTTGAAGGGTCCAATATCCGCGCCAAGACCATGAAGGCGATCGACGGCATTAAGTTTGTTCCGCAATGGGGTGAGGCGCGCTTCCGCTCCATGATGGAAAACCGTCCCGACTGGTGTTTGAGTCGTCAACGCCTTTGGGGAGTGCCAATCCCTGTGTTCACTTGTAATGCGACCAATGAAACTTTGGCGGACTTTGATGTGATGATGAAAGTCGCTGACGTGATTGAAGCGGAAGGAGGCATCAGTGCCTTTACCGCAAACGATCCGATGAAGTTCATTTCTGCTGATGCTGTTGAAAAGGCTCGTAAAAAATCAGGCAACCCTCAATTTGGAACTCAAGGCTTCCGCCATGGTCGTGACATTTTGGACGTGTGGTTTGATTCTGGCGTCTGCCATGCGGCTGTGCAAAAGAAACGCGAAGGCATGGGCTTCCCTGCGGATTTGTATCTTGAGGGCAGTGACCAACATCGTGGTTGGTTTAATACGTCTTTGCTTTCTTCCATGTGCACAAACGGAGAAGCTCCTTTTAAAGCGCTTCTCACTCATGGATTCACGTTGGATTCTCAAGGGCGCAAGATGAGTAAGTCTTTAGGCAACTCTGTGGAGCCTCAAGAGGTTTCATCTAAGAGCGGCGCAGAGATCATTCGTCTTTGGACTTCTTACGGAGACTACGGCAAAGACATGTCTTGCGGTAAAGCAGAGCTAGATCGCGTGACAGAAACTTATCGTCGTATTCGCAACTCCATGAGATATCTTTTGGGTGCAACCAGCGACTTTGACCCCACCAAGGATGTTGTTCCTTATGAAAAACTGACTTGGGTTGATAAGTGGGCGCTTTCTCGTTTGGCGTCTTTGCACAAAGAAGTCACGGAAGCTTACGACAACTACGAGTTCTACAAAATCTACCACGCCCTGAATATCTTCTTCACCGTGGATCTTTCGGCCACCTACATGGATGTGTTGAAAGACCGTCTTTACACCTGGAAACAAGATGGGGTTCCTCGTCGTGGTTCTCAGACGGTTCTTTACTATATGGCCGATTATTTGATCCGCATGATGGCACCAATCCTCAGCTTCTTGGCGGAAGAATCGTATGGTTACTTAAAGGCTGCCAACAAAGCGGAATCCGTCTTTTTGCTGGAGTATCCTGAAGTTCCCGCACAATGGACCAATCCTGAAATTGCGGCGGACTTTGAGGAGTACATAAAGGTTCGTGGCGATGTCCAGAAGGTTTTGGAAGGACTGCGCACAGAAAAGGTCATCGGCTCCAGCCTTGAAGCGAAGGTGATCATCCACTCCGAAGGTGAGTTATTAAAGAAGTTGCAGAATTATGCGGATCTGAGAGAATTCCTCATTGTTTCTGATGTGGAACTGAAAACCGGAGCATATAAAGTCGAAGCCGTAAAAGCTTTGGGTGAAAAGTGCGTTCGTTGCTGGGTTTACTCTACCGAGATCAGTCAAGATCCGAAGCATCCTGGAATCTGTCCTAAATGTGTTGAGGCATTATCATGAAGAAAAAATACATCTGGCTTTTGCTTATTTCCGGCCTTTTTGTGGCCTTGGACCAATTAACGAAAGTGTACGTTCACACGCACTTTCACCTGGGAGAATCCATTTCCGTCATCCCTAATTTCTTTAACTTTACTTATGTTAGAAATTTCGGGGCGGCTTTTGGATTCTTGGCAGAAAGCCATCCGTCTTTCCGCGAGTTGTTTTTCCTGTCTATGCCCCCCATTGCATTGGTGATCATTTTAGGAATACTTCGCGGCGTGAAAGATGATGACACAAAACAAATCATTGCTCTTTCAAGTATTTTTGGAGGCGCCATTGGAAATTATATCGATCGTTTGCGCTTTCGCTATGTGATCGATTTCTTGGACTTCCACATTTACAATCGCTGGAGTTGGCCTGCTTTCAACATCGCCGACATGGCCATTGTAGGCGGAGTCGGCCTCTTGTTGTTGCTGATGTTCCTTGAAAACCGAAAAAAAGAATCTACGGAAGGCGCTGCATAAGCGCCTTTTTTATTTATTGGGAATATTCTTACGCAGTTTACGCTGAAGACTTTGACGGTGAAGTCCTAATTTTTTCGCCGCTTGAGTGATGTTCCCATCCGAGGTCTGCAGGATATAGTCAATGTATTCCCGCTCCATGCGCGCCAAAGAGATCTCTTGATCGGGAACCTCATCGTCCGTTGTTTGCTCTAAGAAGGCCTTCAAAATCATCTCAACGGTCACGGGCTTACTGATAAAATTATGAGCCCCCAACTGCATGGCCTTCACGGCGGATGCCACGCTTCCAAAACCACTCATCATGACGACCTTCACGTGGGGCCGTTTTGATTTGAGCTCTCGCAAAAAATCCAGACTGTTTTCAGAGCCGACGCGAAGGTCCAGCAAAGCCCAATCCCAGTCCTGTAACTGAGACGTAGGAGGTGTTTGCGCATAGGCCGTCACGGTAAGACCTCGCTC
>JANJTG010000239.1 GCA_024711265.1 Bdellovibrio sp.
ATCGAGTGCAAAAACGTCACCTTCTTTAGTGACAACAAGTGGATTGATTTCTGCGATAGAGCAATCAGTTGCGATGAATGCGTTGTAAAGACCTTGGAAGAACTTAGTCGCTTTACCAACCAACGCCGGGTCCATTCCAATTTGGAATGCCAACTCGCGAGCCTGGAAAGGCATCAAACCTACAGTGGGATCAATGTCGACTTTTTTAATCGCATTAGGATTGTGTTCAGCAACCTCTTCGATGTCCATACCGCCCTCAGAAGATGCCATCATCGCAGCTCTTCCAGTTGCACGGTCGATCAAGCAAGCAACGTAGTATTCTTTTGCAATGTTGCAGCCTTGTTCGATGAAAACTTTTTGAACAACTTTACCTTCGGGTCCTGTTTGGTGAGTTACCAAAGTCATACCGATCATTTTTTTTGTAAATTCGGAAACTTCGTCCAAGGATTTTGCAACCTTAACGCCACCGCCTTTACCGCGACCACCAGCATGAATTTGCGCCTTCACGACCCAAACACTTCCACCGATTTCTTTTGCTGCAGCCACAGCTTCCTCAGGAGAGTGCGCTAATTTTCCTTTAAGGGTAGCGACTCCGTATTTTCTGAGGACTTCCTTGGCCTGATACTCATGAATATTCATCTTATGTTGTCTCCAAGTTTATTCCAGTTATGGCCCCCTTCCGGAGGCCTCACTGTATGCGCAGTAGGCGCTTATTGTACGTTTTTAAGAGCAGAAACAAGTGTGCGAACTGCTTCTACTGATTTATCAAATTCCGCTTTTTCGTCGGCATTCATCTTAAGATCGATGATGCCTTCCATGCCTTTGCCGCCGATTTTTGCAAGAACGCCGACCATCAACTTATCGTTAACGCCGAATTCGCCGTGAAGCTCGACCGCCACAGGCAAGACGCGTTTTTGGTCCTTCAGGATTGCTTCAGCCATTTCTACAGCACCACGAGAAGGCGCATAGTAAGCAGAACCCGTTTTAAGGTGACCACCGATTTCAGCGCCCGCTGTTTTTGTGCGCTGAACGATCGCCGCGATTTTTTCAGCAGGCAATAGATCTGTCAAAGGCACGCCAGAAACAGAAGCCATGCGCACAAGTGGCATCATAGCGTCACCATGGTTACCGATAACGATACCTGTAACGTCTTTAACGGAAACATTGAGTTCTTCGGCGATGAAAGCGCGGAAGCGAGCTGAATCCAAGCAACCACCCATGCCCAAAACGCGCTCGCGAGGAAATCCAAGAAGCTGTTTTGCGTAAACGGCCATCACATCCATTGGGTTACAAACAACGATCACAAAAGAGTTCGGTGCGTATTTTTTAATTCCGTCGCAAACGTCTTTTACGATTTTTGCATTCACGCCCACAAGTTCGTCGCGGCTCATGCCAGGCTTACGAGGCATACCGGCTGTGATGATCACAACATCAGAATCTGCGATATCTTCGTACTTGTTGGTGCCCTTCACTTTTGAATCAAACAATTCGATGGGTGCAGCCTGGAAAAGATCCAAAGACTTACCGATAGCGGCACCTTCATTGATATCCAAAATAACAACATCACCGATTTCTTTTTGAGCTGCCCAGTGAGCAGTTGTAGAACCTACGAATCCTGCTCCGATAACAGCAATTTTATTTCTTTTGTAAGCCATGACTCAATCTCCTTAAGGCTGCAAAATGAATGGAAAAAATTAAAACTTGCGTTCGATGACACATTCAATATCAAATCGTATTTAGAGACAACCATTACTGCTCGGCGCAGAGACCTTAGAGAGCAAGAACTGGACGGCACCCATGAGTATGATCAGCCTGAAAGACATCACTGTCGCCTTTGAGAACCATGTGATTCTCAAAGATATCAACTTGGACATTGCCCCCGGGGAGTGTTTCGTTATTGTGGGGCCCAGTGGGCAGGGAAAAACGACTCTACTGAAAACTATGTCAGGTCTTGTAACCCCTCAAAATGGCAAAGTTTTTATCGAACAGCAGGACTGGTTGATGCTAAGCAACAAACAGCGTCTTCCGCTGCTCAAAAAAATGGGAATTTTGTTTCAAAAGAATGCTCTTTTTGACTCCCTGACTTGCGTCGAAAACATTTGTTTTCCGTTGCGTGAAACGACGACGCTGACAGATTGGGAAATAACAAAAAGAGCGGAACTTTATTTGGATGCTGTGGGCATTCCCCACGCGCGCGATCTCTTTCCCGATGAAATTAGCGGCGGAATGCAAAAGCGCCTTGGAATTGCTAGAGCCCTGGCTCTAGATCCAGAGATAATTTTTTATGATGATCCAACCGCGGGGTTGGATCCCATCACCTCAAAAAAAATCATTGAGCTGATTCTAAAATTAAAAAAAGAAAAAAGCTCCACGGTGGTTGCGATTACCAACGATATGAATCGCGCCTATCAGATGGCAGACAGAATCGGAGTGGTGATTGATCAACAAGTATTGATCACTGGAACCCCCGAGCAGACTCAAAACCACGAGGATCCTCGAGTGCACCAGTTTGTAAGAGGCCTCTTGGAGGGACCTCTTACTACGATGGCATAACGATCAATTCATAGCATGAAGGGCAAGGCGATTTCCTTCTGTATCTTCAAAGTGAGCAATAAATCCATATTGCCCGATATTGGTTTTTTTGTTCAGGGTCTTGCCTCCGCTTTGTTCGATTTTCACGAGGGCTGCATCAATGTCACTTACTGAAAAATAGATCGTCGTGCCTGCATGAGAGGGCTGATAGCCGGCACTTTCAACCAAAGATCCCGTCGTTCCGGGAGCTTTGTCAATCCAAGGAAACCAAGCCATTTTCATGGACCCCATCTCATTGAGGGTCATGGTAAAGTTGAACGCACCTTCGTAAAACTTTTTCGCACGCATGATATCTTTTGCGGGAATTTCAAACCAAACGACGGGATTCGTATTATTAGCCATTGTGCCTCCTTTATTCCTTGATCTTGAGATAGGCGATTGCAAACAACAAGATGCTTGGGAATATTGCAAAGGCCGCGCTTTTGTCGGTTGACCCAGCACGACGGCCCCCTCTAACATTGTTGAGTGATAGAATTTAAAAACCTCGTTAAGAGATTTGGTTCAAGAACTGTGCTCAATGGATTGAGTCTTAAGATTCGTGAGGGTGAAATCATATTCATCTTGGGGACATCTGGGACAGGAAAGTCCGTTCTTTTGAAAAATCTGGTCGGCCTCCTCACCCCTGATGAAGGGGAGATCTGGATTGATGACGAAGAGGTTTCTAAGTTTTCTGAAGAACAATATCTTCCAATTCGCAAAAAATGCGGAATGGTCTTTCAGCATCCGGCCCTTTTTGACTCTTTGACAGTTTTTGAAAATGTCGCCTTTGGCCTGCGTCGGCACTATCAGC
>JANJTG010000129.1 GCA_024711265.1 Bdellovibrio sp.
CGGATCGGGTCTTGATGAGACTGTGCGATATTCTTATGGCGATCCCCAGTTTTATTTTGGTTTCTATCTTGTGTATGTCGTTGCAGTTGGTCTTGCCTTTTGAAGATGTTTTTACGAAGGCCTTGATCAGTTTATGTCTGGGAATTTCTGCCACTCACTGGATGAGTTTGGCGCGAGTGACCCGGGGAATGGTTCTTGAAATCAGAAGAAAGCCGTTTGTAGAAGCTGCCGTCGCCTTGGGAGGGACGCGCCTTCACATCATGCTTCGGCATATTCTTCCAAATATGGTGGGGACTTTATTGATTCTAATGGCGATGCAGATCCCCACAAATATTTTGTATGAAAGTTTCATGAGTTTTGTCGGGCTGGGAATTCATCCCCCTTACACAAGCTGGGGAATCTTAGTCAGGGAAGGGTGGAAAACCCTTTCGAGTTTCCCGCACTTGATCTTATTTCCGTCTTTGGTTCTTTTTCTGACAGTGTGGAGCTTTCACATTGTGTTGGATCACGTGAAAGCCAAACTGAGAATGTAGTTCTTAAAGAATTATTGAGCACACTGTCTTGCGTACTGGGCCCGGTGGTTCCCTGCGGGGTGAGTCGCGTCGGCAGTCAGCGTGTTTAAAAATCTTTGAATATCTTGCAGAACGTATTCGTTTAAAAGACCCAGATCCTTCATCGTTCGCACGGCCATGCAGTCGGCATCAAACTCGGATGTCAACGGCAGAGTTCGTCCATAGTGATGGGTCACAACGTGGCCTTGGCGATGATGAGAACATTCATGGGCCACGATAAATTGCTGCACATCTTGAGGATACTGAGCCATCATTTGCGGGTGAAGAAGGATGGTCGGAAGGCCATTGATGATAGTGCTTTCAGCGGCTTGGCGAATCGCCATAGTTTGTTGGATTCTCACGGGTTGATTATTAACGTCCCAGCACTCGTCCATACCCACGTAGGCAAAGCTGTGAAGGCCTGTAAACAAAATAGCCAGTCCTATAAAAAAGCGCATGAAAACTCCTTAAGTTGTGGAAAAAATCCGTGATTTAAGGATGTAGCAATTTAAGGACCAAGTGAGCTAAAGTTGAGTCGGCGCCTGCCATCCACCAAAAGTGGTTTCTAAGAACTCCGCACAGGAGATTGTCAGATGATCCTTCATATGGCGAGCTACGATTTGAACCCCGAGCGGAAGCCCTTCAGAGTTCAACCCCATCGGAGCCACTGTTGCCGGATGTCCCGTGGTCGTGAAGAATCCCGCATAGATAAAATCAAATGGAGACCAAATCGGCGCCCGGTGTTTAGGGGCCACGCGCGGGTGCGGAGGCAAAATCAAAATGCCTTCTTCACCAAGTTTTTCATCAAGGTCGGCCTTCATCTTTTGTAAAGCCTGCATCTCTTCACTGAAGTCCGTTTTGCCATTATCAAAAATTTCTCCCAGCGAAACGACCAAGTTTGGAAAGGTGTAATCCCCTTTACCCAAAGCCACCTTAAGCAGCTCTTTGCCAATGGAAAGGCGCTGGGTCGGTCCCATAAGGGTTTCATAGAGATTCTTATTTTTAGAGGCCTTTAAGGCAGCAAACCAAAGTTCGGTGCCTCGGACAAAGAAGCGGGGATCCAGTTCTTCGACCTCAGCGCCCAGCTCTTCAAAAAGTTTTCCGCAATTACGAACCACTTGGGCCATCTCATCGTCGGTTTGGCGGGCGCGGTGAAAGATTGGAGACGGGCAGATCAGAACTTTGCGACCGGCCCATTCTTGCGTGAGATCCTCAAGCTTTGGATGGCTCAGGGTTTCTTGATCATAACCATCAGCCCCCATCAAGATTTTCAACATCGGATAAAGATCCGTGGCCTTGCGAGCCATCGGTCCCATCGACGTGAAAGGATACTTGATGCCTTTGAGATTTTTAAACTCTTCTTGTGCATAGGGAAAGTGTCCGGTCAGAGGCAATAGATAGCGAGAAGGTTTGTGACCGAAGACACCGCAGAAAAAAGCAGGCATACGGATGCTGCCCCCGATATCACTTCCTAGGCCCATCGGCGTGGCTCCGGCTCCAAGCAAGGCCCCTTCGCCGCCGCTGCTGCCCCCGCAGGTGCGAGCGAGGTTGTAAGGATTGTTCGTGCGCCCATAAACGGGGTTAAAGGATTCAAACCAAAATCCCAATTCAGGAACATTGGTCGTTCCCATAGGAATGGCCCCCGCCTTTTTCATCCGTGCGACCACGGTCGCATCCCAGTTCATCACGTCGTTTTTGTGATGAATGCTTCCGCCGGTTCTTTTCATGCCTTCATAAGCAAACATTTCTTTGACGGTAAAAGGGACGCCGAAGAGGGGCGGCAATGAGGAGTTGTCTTTGGCCACTTGCTCAGTCTGATCTTGCGCCAATTTTCTGGCACGGACAAAGTCATCTTCCACCATGGCATTCAGGGTCGGGTTGACTTGTTCAATGCGCTCGATGTGAGCTTCCAGAACCTCACTCGGGGAAACATCTTTTTTAGCGATTCGAGCCGCAAGTTCAAGACCGGAAAGTTTTAACAACTCATTCATAAAAATCAAAAAGGGAGCTTGAGGCTCCCTTCTCCTTAAACGTTGAATCTAAAGAACAAAATGTCGCCGTCTTTCACGACGTATTCTTTTCCTTCAAGGCGGTACTTACCGGCCTCTTTCACCGCTTGTTCGGACTTGTAAGAGAACAAGTCTTCACAGTGGTACGTTTCAGCGCGGATGAAACCTTTTTCGAAATCCGTATGGATCACACCAGCAGCTTGAGGCGCTTTGGTGCCAGCACGAATCGTCCAGGCGCGCACTTCTTTCTCGCCAGCGGTGAAATAGGTCTGAAGTCCCAAGAGTTTATAAGCTTCGCGAATCAAACGATTGAGGCCTGGCTCTTCCGCACCCATCGCATCCAAGAAGTCCTTACGTTCTTCGGGAGGAAGAAGAGAAATCTCGGCTTCCATCGCAGAACAAATCAAAATGGTGTTGTTATTTTCTTCCGCTGCACGCGCTTCAACAGCTTTCGTCCAATCATTTCCACCGGCCGCGAAATCTGTGTCTGACACGTTCATAGCGTACAACACGGGTTTTGCTGTTAACAAATGCATATCACGCAAGAACGGGGCTTCCAAGTCGTCCAAGGCGACAGAGCGGGCGGGAAGTCCTTTGCCCAAAGCCTCTTTCACTTTCTTTGTGACTTCAGCTTCCATTTTCAATTTTTTGTCTGTGGTGTTCTTCGCCATCTTTTCGATGCGCGCATATTTTTTGTCGACAGAATCCAAGTCCGCCAAAAGAAGTTCTGTGTTGATGACTTCGATATCACGAATCGGATCCACACTTCCAGAGACGTGCACGATATTTGGATCGTCAAAACAACGAACCACATGAACAATCGCATCAGTTTGACGGATATGAGAAAGAAATTGGTTCCCCAGACCTTCCCCTTGAGAAGCCCCTTTTACGATCCCAGCGATATCCACGAACTCCATCGTTGTGGGAATCACTTTTTGAGGTTTAATAAACTGAGTGATCTTATCCATGCGCGGATCCGGAACTGTCACCACACCCACGTTAGGATCAATCGTACAAAAAGGATAATTGGCTGCTTCGGCCTTGGCTGAAGTCAGAGCATTAAAAAGCGTACTCTTACCCACATTCGGAAGACCGACAATACCCACCTGAAGCGCCATCAAAAACCCCTTAGAAAATAATCAATATTTATTCTCGGGAATGTAGCCTAAGTATTGAATTTTGTCGAAGCTTTTTGGACTCCATCGAGGATGATACTTTCAACGGCATCAAGGCCTCGGTTGAGGAAGTCCGGCATTTTGTCGAACTCGTCTTTGGTGAATTTCCCAAGGACATAGTCGGCGACGGGGATATGGGGGTTTTCGGGGCGTCCCACGCCCAGTTTAAGGCGAATATAGTCCGGAGTTCCCATCAGACCCGAGATACTTTTGATTCCATTGTGACCGCCGTGGCCCCGGTTTTTGTGAATCTTCATTTGATTAAAAGGTTGATCAATATCGTCGTGAATCACAATGAGGTGATCCAGAGGGATTTTATAAAATCCCATCAGGGGTTGAACGGATTCCCCCGAGAGGTTCATATAGGTCTGAGGTTTGCAAAAAATCAACTGATGATCGCGCCATTTCACTTGGGCGACTTCGGCTTTAAACTGATTCTTTACGGTTGGATTCCCGAGGCCTTGAAGAAAATAGTCCACCGCCATAAAGCCGATGTTATGACGAGTAAGTTTGTATTCGCCACCAGGATTTCCAAGTCCAACAATCAACCACATAGATGCCTCTTAATGAACAAAGGCAGCTCGGATGAGCTGCCTTTGAGATTTTCTGAATTGAAGTTCAGAAGCGCAAGCGAATTTATTATTTTTTCGCAGGAGCTTTTGCTGCCGCAGGAGCCGCAGCTGCAGGAGCTGCCGCCGCCGCAGGAGCTGCTGCAGGAGTTGCTGCAACTTCTTCTTCTTGAGCGTTAACAACCGCGATAGTTTGTTCTGCGCCAGAAAGGATTTTTACAGATCCAGTCACTTTCAAGTCAGAAACGTGAAGAGCATCACCTACGCCCAAGTTAGAAACATCAGCAGTGAAGAACTCAGGGATTTCAGTTGGCAAGCACTCAACCTCAACGGAACGAAGAACAACGTTCAACAAACCGCCCTCAGAAAGACCGATAGGTCTGCCTTCAAGACGAACTTCAACGTTAACGCGAACAGCTTTCTTAAGATC
This sequence comes from Bdellovibrio sp., assembly GCA_024711265.1. Lineage (GTDB taxonomy): Bacteria > Bdellovibrionota > Bdellovibrionia > Bdellovibrionales > Bdellovibrionaceae > Bdellovibrio. The sequence continues at coordinate 4,735 of JANJTG010000129.1, forward strand.
CAAAGCAAAGAAGTCAACGTGTTGAGGACGACGAGAAAGAGGGTGAACGTCGACGTGTTTGATCAAAACAACGATGTTGTTGGCGTTCTTTTCAGTGCTTTTCAAAGTGAAAAGAGCATTTTCATAAGCGCGAGTGTTAAATTTTACGATTTCTTTTTCGCCAACAGATACGTTGATAGGCTCAACAGCTCCGTAGATAACTGCAGGCACGTTGCGAGAGTTGCGAAGTGCGCGGCTGTTGTGTTTACCGATTTGGCGAGGTTCAACTGTTAGGTCGATTCTGCTTTTCATGTTTCTTTCCTTCTAGTCCAATAGAGGATGTTAATAATATCTCCCCTTTCGAGGGAGGTTTCGTTTTTAATCAAAAAGACTGCTGACTGAGTCATTCCCGTGGATTCGTTTGATGGCTTCTGCCAACACCGGGGCGACAGAAATCACTTCGATTTTTCCACAGTTTTTCGCCGCTTCACTTAGCGGAATCGTGTCAGTGACCCATACTTTTTCAATAGGGCTTTCCTTCAGGCGACTGATCGCAGGACCGGATAAAACCGGGTGGGTTGCAACGGCGAACACCCTTTTTGCCCCATTCTTCAAGAGGCTGTCAACTGCTTGTGTAAGAGTTCCAGCCGTATCGATCATATCGTCGACGATGACCGCCGTTTTACCAGCGACGTCTCCGATGAGATGCAGGGCTTTGGCCTCATTCGGGCCGGATCGGCGTTTATCGATGATGGCGATAGAGGCCTCAATGCGTTTGGCAAAGGCGCGGGTTCTTTCAACGCCCCCAGCGTCTGGACTCACCGCAACAAATTCAGAGCCTTGACCATAGGCTTCGCGCCAAGCGCGGGCTAGGGTCGGAATGGCAAACAAGTGGTCCACGGGAACATTGAAAAATCCTTGGATTTGCGCGGCATGAAGGTCCACAGAAACCACGCGGTCCGCCCCGGCTGTGGTGATGAGATCGGCCATCAGCTTCGCAGAAATGGGGGCTCGAGGCGCCACTTTGCGATCTTGTCGGGCATACCCGTAATAGGGAATCACAGCCGTGATGGAGGCAGCAGACGCCCGGCGAAGGGCATCGAGCATCACAAAAAGCTCCATGTAGTTTTGGTTCACAGGGGGACAGGTGCTTTGTACAACAAAGACATGTTGCCCACGAACGCTTTCATGAATTTCGACTTGGATTTCCCCGTCGGCAAAGCTGCTGACTTCACAGTAACCGAGCTCTACTCCAGCAGCTTCGGCCACCTTTTTAGCCAGAATAGGGTTGGCATTGGCGGTAAAGATTTTTAGGCCCTTCATCACTCGTAGTCTCCTGAGTTATTGGTGGAACCATTTTCCTCGAAAACCTAGCAAGCCCCCGTTAGTTTGTCCACATTTTCGCCCGAAATTTAGAGGAGGGGTGTAAAACGTGGATCATCTTTAATCAAAGAACCGTTTGACAAAAGTCGCCAAGTTCTATGGATTCACTTATATGAAAAAACAAATGCTTATTTTTTGTGCCACTATTTTGACCTCTTTCGTCGCAACCGCCTCTGACTACCAGTGCAATCTGGAAGAAAAGGCCCTCGAAGTGGAGTATGCAACGGACTATGTGCTTCCCGTGACCGCCTCGGGAGAAGCAATTTTGGACATCCGACGTTCTCCGGGGGGCCTGACTGCGGGGGGCATTTCTGTAAAAAATGACCGGGGCCAGTTTTCTCTTATTGATCCAAGCACCAAAAAAGAGACTATGATTCAGTTGGGCGCCGGAGAGGGGCATTTTGCACGTTTGAGCTTTATATCCGGCGGAGACAGCACGGATTATCTTTACATGTCCTGCCAGCGCGGCGAAATGTCTGAATCCAAAGAGCAGCCGACGGGGTTTGCCTGCACAATGACTGAGACCTCCGGTGTTACCAAGAAGGAAACAGTTTTTGAGATTCCCGTTGCGACCAGCGGTCATGATTTTACAGAGATTCCGGCGACCACGTTGGCTCCGGTCTATGGCTGGGTGATGGGGTACGCAGGAAGTTTTATCACTTTTCTGCAAAACACCGAGACCTTTGCGGGTGTCACGATTTTAGGATCTTGGGATCAACCAGTGACTTTGGCTTGGCACCCCAGCGATTCAGATGTTCAAGTGACGATTCATTGTTCTGCAAAAAAATAAAAAAAATCCCCTGTTCAGCTAAGAGCAGGGGATTTTGTAAGCTATTGAGCTGAGGCCTGCAGTCGCTCTAGGAAAGCCCGTAAGGCTTGGGAGCGGTGGGAGTGCTGGCTTTTATAGCCTGAGCCGATCTCCGCCAGGGTTTGGGTTTGTCCTTCAGGAACAAACACCGGATCGTAACCGAAACCATGCAAACCTGCTGGTTTTGAAGCGATGGTTCCTTTTAATTCCCCCGTGAAAATCCATTCTTCTCCTGTGGGAGTATAAACCACTGTTGTGCAAACGAATTTGGCGTTGCGGTTTTGCATCGGTTTCAAAGTCATCATTTTTAAAAGTTTGGCGACATTTTCACTGTCAGAGGCTTTCGGGCCGGCATAGCGCGCAGAATGAATTCCTGGCAGGCCTCCCAGCCCCTCCACCACAAGTCCCGCATCTTCACCAAGAACCCACACGTTGTTTTTTACAGCGCGCAACGTTTTTGCTTTGATGCGGGCGTTTTCTTCGAAGGTTTTTCCATCTTCAGGGCGAGGCGTGAAAGAGGGGATGTCCCCTTGAGAGAAAACTTTCAGATCCGCGATTTCACGCAAAAGAAGTTTATACTCCGCAAGTTTTCCTTTATTTCCCGTTGCAATCCATAGTTCCATTTAAAACCTACTTCCCGGCAATTTGGTAAATGGCTCCCACGATGGCGGCCTGATGAATGAAGAGTTCTTTGCAACCTTTTTCGGCGGTGTCCATCATTTTGAAAAGCTGATCTCGAGTGAAGGGCAGATGTTCCGCCGTTCCTTGAACTTCGACGAATTGACCTTTGTCAGTCATAACAAAGTTCATGTCTGTGCCGATGGCAGAGTCTTCGTCATAATTTAAATCCAATAAAATATTTCCTTCATGCAGGCCCACGCTGATCGCAGAAACATAGTTGACCAAAGGATTGGTTTTAATTTCACTCACGTCAGCCAATTTTTTAAGCGCCAACGCCAAAGCGACAAATCCCCCAGTCACAGAGGCTGTGCGAGTTCCACCGTCAGCATTCAAAACATCGCAGTCGACGATGATTTGTTTTTCGCCGAGAAGCTTAAGGTCCACTGCGGCTCGCAAAGAGCGTCCGATCAGTCGAGAAATTTCTTGAGTGCGCCCACTGTTCATTGCCTTGTCGCGCTTGATGCGAGTGTGAGTCGAGCGGGGAAGCATTCCATATTCGGCAGTCACCCAGCCAGCCCCGGTACCGACAAGCCATTGTGGAGCTTTGGGTTCATAGGTGGCTGTGCAAAGAACTTTGGTTTTCCCAAACTCAACAATCGCAGAGCCTTCGGCGTACTCGGACACGTGAGGTGTGATTTTAATTTCTCTGAGTTGATCAAAAAGACGTCCATCCGCGCGCATAGAATTACCTCCAAAAATGATGAGTCGTGGGGCCTTGGTGGTGTTGAATGGGCTTAATCTAATGTGGTGTGATTGTCTATCTTTTCTTTGTAGGAGAGAAGAGCACTGTAGATTTTTTGAGCAAGGTCGTTTTGATATTCAGAGTTGAGAAGTCTTTTGGCTTCACGTGGATTTGTGAGGAATCCTATTTCAATAAGAACAGATGGCATAGAGGTTTTTGAGATCACATAAAAAGGCGCTTGTTTGATCGTCGCCTGTGAAGCCGTGACGTCATTGCCCCATACTTGGGTCAGTGTCTGCGTGAGGCGCAGGCTGCTCATCATGCGATTTTGGCGTTGCAGGTCCTCGACGATGGCGGCGATGTCACCTTTTTTGGAAAGCTCGTCTCCACCTGAAATGCTGTGCAGTTCTTGGCTATTGAGGATCATTTGATTTTCTTGGCTGGCCAAAAAAAGGCTTTCCTCGTCGGGGGGAAGATTGTTTTGAAAGAAGAACTCGACGCCTTTGGCTCTTTGGTCAGCGGCGGCGTTGGCGTGAAGGCTGACAAACAGATCCGCTTTCGCCTCTTCGGCCATTTTGACACGGGAAGGGAGGCTGATGTTTTTATCGAGAACTCGAGTGAGGGAAACTTGAAACTGGGAATCTTTCTCTAGCAAAGTCTTAAGGCGTTGCGCGATTTTGAGAACAAGATCCGCTTCTTTCGCGGGCCCATGAACCGCGCCTGTGTCAACGCCACCATGACCGGGATCCAGCATGATGTGCAAAGCGGAGGCGGGAAAGCTCCATAACAAGGCACTGGCAGCAACGATCTGTTTGAGTTTGCAGAAGTTCATTATTTAAGGGTAGGAATCCCATCGGATCTTGTCCAGTCCAGCAGTTCTGGGGAACTCCTGTGGAAGAACAAGCTGGACAAGAAGCTAGTTGCTGCACTCGTAGACAACGCGCAGCCAGACGCCGTTGCAGGGAGTGACCATCGACCATGAGATGCCTCCATTGGCGCCGGCGGCTGTCCCGCTACTATAGGGCGCTTCATTGGGCCCGAGAACGGCCCAGTCCGAATCGGAACCACAAGCATTGGCTTTGGAGATGTAGCCAACACATCCTGAAGAAGGATATCCATTGTCACAGTCCCCCGTGGTCCAATTATAAAGATTTTGCCCATTGACCTGTGTTGAGTAGGAGGCGTTGGAATAGGAACAAACAGTTCTTCGCGTCGCGGAGTTGATGGCCTGCCAGGAAGCTCCATCACAAAATTCCATTTTTTTCGAAGTGCTGTTGTAGCGAGTGGCACCACTGTTGGCGGCTGAGCAGACGGCGCCAGAATTGCCAACGCGAACCTCTCCGCTTACGTCCAAAGTGCTGACAGGTGTGCTTGTGCCGACGCCGACGAGGCCTCCTGATACGGTCAGTGGACTGCTTCCTAAGTTTGTGCTGTTGGTCCACACAGGGATATAGTTTGTTGTTCCACTGCCTGAACTGGCGGAGGTAGAGCCTCCTGTGGCCTCCCACACAATGGTCCATCCACTATTTGAGGACGTTGCGTAGTTCACGGTAAAGCCATCTGCGTCCATGGAAACGTAACTAGCTTGTATTGTGATAGCCACTGCATCTGCAGAGCTGCAGACAATGACCCGATCGGTATAGATCAGATTACGGGCTGCGGGAGTGTTCGCATAAGCGTAGTAGCTCATCTGTGATGTCTCTGTCATAGAGCCGGTGCAGGTGCTGGTGGACACTCCGGGCATCGAACCCGTGCGATTGTTTTGAACCCAGAAACGCACATGGGTGGGTTTGAATCCCAGTCCTGTCACAGAGTAGTTACCACTGGAGGCCGGAGCAGTGTAGCTCCCGATTTTAATTTGCACACCGTAAGTGGCCGCTGTGGCTGCGGTGGTCTGAACAGAACCGTCTGGGAACTTGAGTCCTCCGGTTGTGGACTCGATGACTCCAGTCACCGTAAGTTTTTGCCCTGGTGTATTTGTGCCAATTCCTACATTGCCGCCGTTATAATACACTTTCCCCGCACCCCCATCTTGCCAGAATGTCGCACTGGCAGGGAGGCGGGCTGAGGCGATTGTACCGCCGGTGATTTGCGAAGCGTTGATGCTGATATTTTGACACTTAAAGGTGTCAGACGAAGATTCATAGAACATGCTTTGATCGGGGGTGCAGGCAGAACTTGCGAACACACCCCCGAAAGGTGTGATTGTCGAGCGCATATCAGAGATATTTAAAAATGCCGGTGCCCATTGACTGGATTGATAGCGAAGAACTTGTCCCACAGAACTAGGCGACGTGGATGAAATGTTTGTGTTTTGAATTTTCGCAACCGTGGGATTCGGGTAATTGCCGCTGAGGTCTCCTCCGGCGGAACCTCCGGGGACAACTCCTGATATGGTCGTGTTGGAAGCCGTGGTCAAGCGACCTTGAGCATCGACGGTGAAAGTGGGCACTTGAGTTGCCGACCCATAAGAGCCACTGGCGACGGTGGTGTTAGCAAGATTGACTGTCACGTTCCCGCTGGTGCCTCCGCCGTTCAATCCGGTTCCGGCGGTGATGCCGGTGAGAGTGGCGGCATTGGTTCCAGACTCTGTCGCCAAACGCACCCAAGAGGAACCATCATCGCGATAGATTTCTTTGGTGTCGGTGGAAAAATAAAGACGCCCGGCTGTTCCGACTGCGGGTTTGGCGGCGTTGGGGCCTGACTGTAATGAGACAATATCTGTTGTGGCATTGGTGCCGGCATTCGTGACAACTTTATCGGTGATACCATATCCGGCCAAGGTGGTGGGTTTGCCGCTGGTCACTTGAGACCAACTGATTCCGATATTCGCGCAGGCCCAAGCTCCGGTCGGCGATACAAACGAGAGGGTTTGGTTTGTGGCGCAGGTCGCAGGCATTTGTGAAGACTTCAGGAGTGAGCCGCAATCAGAAAGATCCGCCGAAGAAGGCGTCGTATTCACCCAGGTGGAACCGTTGTGTTTTAAAAAATTTCCCGACGACGGACTTGAAATCAAAAGATTGCTGCCACCGAGCTTGTTGACGGTCGGATTGGGATAAGAACCCGCCAGATCTCCTCCGGCGGCGCCTCCCGGGACAACACCCGAGATGGTGACCTGATTTGCCGCCGTCAAACGTCCTTGCGCATCGACCGTGAAACTAGGAACTTGTGTTGCTGAACCATAAGTTCCACTCACAACCGAGGTGTTGGTCAGGCCCACCGTTTTTGTTGTCGTGCCAGAGACGGTTACTCCGGTTCCGGCAAGAACATCCGAGATGACTCCCGATCCACCGGCATCAACCACGCAGGTAAAACTGGTTCCGTTCCAAGTGATGACTTGCCCGACGGAACAGGCCGTTGCAGGTGTTGAACTTTTCAAAACCAGATCATTTAAAGATTTGTCGGCAATTTTTTGCGCACTATAGGCCGTAAAAGAAAAAGGCACAGAACGAATGACGTTGGCGGGGGAGATCACCTTCCATCCCGAGCCGTCATGGAATTGAACTTTGAGTTGTCGTTCTGAACTGTTGGTGGCGGTCCAACTGCCGCTTCCAGCGCAGGTGTGAGTAACCCCATTAACGAAAATATCAGAAAGTGAAAAGACCGCGTCTTCAGGGAACAGGCGGTTTCCACTTCCAATCGAGACATCGAATACGCCGCCGGAGTTTTGCATATTCACCATGTCTCGTTTTTCCCGATAGAGAACGCAGTTCCCATCGGAAGAGGTGATTTCAAAAAGAAAGCTGACATTATTGTATTCAAGCGGGGAACCATCGGATTTAAGGATCCGCCCCTGGTAGCTTAAGGATTGAGGAGACCCCTGGGCAAAGATTCCCCATAGGAAAATGAATGACATGACCGAGACGTTCCAGATTTTATTCATTATTGAACTTATCGGCACATGCAAGCTGACGTTGAGTCGTTATACATTAATGAGAGGTCATTTGCATAATAGAGAGGCTCTATCCTGTTTTGATCCAGAAGGGCCCGTCTTGAACGGAGACACGGCCGAAAAAATAGTTATGCCTTGACGTTGGAATCAACGAAGGCCCGTTTGCTCAATTTGGTATAAAAAGCGCGTTTTTTAAGGCCCACAATTGTCCGTTTCCGTCTAAATCCTCGACAGAGGTTCAGGGCTCTTCTTGAATTTAATCGATTCTGACCAAGAACTGGTCATGGCACCGCCGTTGCTTTAGTGAAGAGCAACCCCCCATGGCGGCCAGGACCCCTCCCCCCCAATCCTGGTCGCTTTTTTTTTGCCCAAAATCCTTATATGCTATGTGCTGTCCTACATCGTAAGGAGACACTCATGCAGTTAAAACCCCTAGGGATTCTTCTTTTGGCCGCTTTGTTAACACAAGCTGTGCCTCAACGTGTTTATGCTCAAGTCGGCAGTGAACAAATCGAAGCTGAAGAGGCCACCGCAGATGCGGAAGCCGCAAAAGCGGAAGCCAATGAAGCTCGCAAGCGAGCGGACGAGGATCGCAAACGCCGGGATAAAATAAGATCCGAAGCACAGGCCGCTATCAATAAAGCTCGATCGCTTGAAAATGAAGCGAAGAAAGAGCAGGCGGAGTCCGAACGTGACTCTGCAAAAATGAAGGCCGAAGCAGCGGATCATGAACGCCAGCAAAAAAATGCTGAGAAAGAGCAACTTGCCGCCCAGGCTCGTATTAAAGCTGCTCAAGAAAAAACTCAGAAAGCCATCCAAGTTCGCGATGAGGCCTTGAAGGTTCGTAAACAGGCTGAAAACAAAGCGGATGATCTTCGTGATCAAGCCAAAGACCTCGAAAAGCAAGCGAACAATGCAACCGAAGAAGGTATGAAGGCCAGCAAAGAAGCGGAATCTGCAAAGATGGAAGCTTTAAAGGCTGAACAGAATCTGGCGAAGACGAAGTTGTTAACGCAGAAAGCAGTTGCTGAATCCCGTGCTCGGGAGGCTAAAGCCAAACAAGAAATCGCCAAGGCGGAAGCGGAAAAAGCCAAAGCCGATGCTGAGATGTCTCGACTGAAAGCCCAAGAAGAACAGTCCAAAGCTTTGATTGAAAAAGTGGAAGACGAATTGAAGGCGGCTCAATCTGCGGCGAAAGAAGCCGCACAACAAGCAGAGAGCGAACGCAAAAAAGTCAGCGAAATTAAATCTCAGGAAGAAAAGTCCAAACAAGCGGCAGCCAAAGCGCGACAAGAGCTTGAAAGTCAGCGCGGCAATCTTCAAAAAGAGCAAGCAGCGGCCAATCTTGAGATTGCTCGTTCAAAGAAAGTGATCGCAGAAAGCGAAGCTTTGACAGCTCGTTCGGAGGCTGAACTCAAACGTCTGCGCGACGAAGCTGAAAAAGCCAAAAATGAACGTGAGCAGCTTGAAGGTCAGGTAGAAACCGCCAGAAATAAGGCGGAAGAAGCCAAAATCAAAATGGAAACAGCCCATGCGGAATCTGAAACAGAAAAGATGAAGCTGGAGGCGACAAAGATTCGCGCGGAGTCTGGGTTGCTTGAAAAAGTTCCTAAGAAGAAAAAGAAATAGAGTCGAAGAGTGCGTTTAATAGTAAAAAAGCCCTGTGTAAACAACAGGGCTTTTTTACTTTAAGAGGGTTTGACTGAGGGCTCTGGGTGGTTACCTAAAATTTGAGAGGCCGCTTTTTCATAAAAGGATTTTGCTGATACGATACGAGCTGTGACGTTTGAAACCAGGGACGCCAACATCAAGTAAAGAATAATTTCATGGGAATCACTCATTTCTAAGACTAATACGAATGAGGTGAATGGAGTGCGAGTGATCCCCGTAAGAAAAGCCACCATTCCTACCATGATCATCAACTTGACGCTCATGAAACCAAAAATTTGACTTAAGAATTGCCCCAGAGTTGCGCCGCTGGCCAGAGCTGGGGCGAAGATGCCTCCGATGACTCCGCCAATATAAGTGAAGAAGCTTCCAAAGATACGGGCCACGGGCAGTAGAGGGTTTGTTTCTGTCATGGGGTTTTTTAAAATCTCTAGCATCAGATGTTTTCCGGCGCCCACAGTCTGCGGACCACAGGCCCAAATAGTTAGGCTCAGAAAAATTCCGCAAATAACCGTCATGAAAAGCTTTGTGCTGAATGATTTCGTATTTCTCCAAGTGCTGATACGAAAAAGGCTTTCGGCAAAAAGACCTCCTGCCAGACCGACAATACCTGCGATAATCACAGTCTGATAAAGGACCGAGAAGGGAAGGGCTCCAAAACTAGAGTCTCCAAGGTAGAGGTAGTTTCCTAAAAAGAGCTGAGCAAGGATTCCTGCGATGATAACTGCCTGGAAGACGGCAGTGCGAACGACGCTGATATGAGACTTTGAAAGCTCTTCGATGGCGAAAACGATTCCTCCCAGTGGGGTATTGAAGGCCGACGCCAGCCCCGCAGCTCCTCCCGCAAGAATCATGGCGGGCAATTGGGGTTTGGGAAGATTTTTTGGCCAGAGACGTGAGAACTGATAGAAGACCGCAGTTGATACCTGTAAAGTGGGGCCTTCGCGCCCGGAAACGCCTCCCCCCAGTACGCATAAACAAGAGCCAAAAATCTTTGCAATTAACATACGGATGCCAAGAAGTTTGCTTAAGAATGGATGATTGCTCGAAGAAAGCTCGACAGACGCAATCACTTGTGGAATGCCGCTGCCGATGGCTTCTTTCGAGAAGAAATGTCCAAGTAAAAATGAGCCTAATAGAGCTAGCGGGGCCGTCATCAGAAGAAGCGGATCTTCAGAGTGAGAGCGAGCCCAATCTTCACTTAGTCTAAAAAGGACGTTGTACAAAACAGAAACCAGCGCGGCGAGTCCCGCCGAAATCCAGAAAGGAAGATTTATTAATATTTTGTGTTGAGCGCTTTGAAAGTGAACATTCTTTAAAAAGAGTTTTGGATTCATTAACTCAGTTTAGCACTTCGCTTACGGAGGGGCACATCCCTCCGTGTCGATGCTGTGCGTAACTTACTAGAAGCTCGGCGGAACTACTTCACTTCTTTTCTGATAAACTGTCTGAGTCGGATAAGCGAAATCAATTTTCATATTTGCGGCGATCTTTAGGATGTCCACGAAGATCGCCTGTTGATGTTCCAGCTCTTCGGCGCCGGTAAAGACTTGAATGTGAAAGTTCACCAGAACATCCAAAGATGAGGCGTTGTAGTTGTTAAAGTTCACGGTGACCGTTTCGGAATTCACCTTGGGATGCTGCTTGATCATGTACCGAACCTGGTCGCAGAACTGTTCAATCTTTTCTGGGGGCGTCTCATAAGTCAGTCCCAGAATTTGGCGAATACGGCGGTAGGGACGGATGCCCATATTATCAATAGTTTCTTTAGCCATCATCGCATTGGGAATGGTGATGACGGAGTTATAGAATGTGCGAATGCGGGTAGAGCGGAAACCGATTTCTTCTACAGTTCCCTCCATGTCTTTCACCTTCACCCAGTCGCCCACTTTAAAGGGATGGTCAAAGAGGATTGTGATGGAGCCAAAAAGGTTGGCCGCTGTATCTTGGGCCGCCAAGGCCAAAGCCAAACCTCCCAGTCCCAGACCGGCAAGAAGTGACATGACATTAAGGCCAAAACTTTGAAGGGCGATTAAAACCCCCAGGACAACCACGAGGACTTTCAGAGTTTTTGAAGCAAAAGGGACGAGCTGATCGTCATAGGTGCTTTCTGTTTTTGCAGCCACGTCCGCAAAAACACTGCTCAGGGCATCGACGCAGTAATAAATAAGTCGAATGACGTAGATGGCAACAAGGCCACGCAGGAAGTGGTTATAATAAATCTCGAACTTGCCGGTTAAAGTAATGGCATCGCCAATTCCAAACCAGAAAAAGATGACCAGAAGCCACGCCGTGGGATGTTCGATTTTCTGATTCAGTAAATAAGCCGAAAAACTTTTTGGGTACTTTTTGACGAATGGGTTGTGCTTTTTGATCTCTTTAAGGATGAATTGGATAAGGGGGCGTAAAACAATTCCAAGGGCGATCGCGATTGCAAGAAGGCCCCACTTCCAGTTAGGCATAATGATCACCGTGGATTTTAAGAGAGCCAGGATGTCTTCAGAGAAGAGGGTTGATTGTTCAAAAATAAACTTTTCCATGTAATCGTTCCTTGAAATCTAGCTAGTTGAACTGAAGATTCTGCCCAGAGTAAAGTAGGATCAAAATCACGACTCCCAAGGCAATACGGTAGAAACCAAAACCTCTGAACCCGTAGCGAGTCACTATACCGATAAAAAATTTGATCGCAAGCATGGCGACTACGAAGGCGACCAGGCAGCCCACAAGCAAAACACCTATTTGACTGGGTTCAATAGTCTTGTAGATCTTCAGGAGTTTGTAGCCTGTGGCTGCGGCCATGGTGGGGACCGCTAAAAAAAATGAAAACTCCGCTGCTTCCTTTTTGTTCATGCCCAGCGTTAGACCACCCATAATGGTGGCTCCGGATCTGGACACACCGGGGATCATAGCCAGCGCTTGAAAAAGTCCCAACTTCACGGAGTCTATATATGTCAGGTCCGAAGTTTTGCGTCCCATGGCGGTGAGGTGAGCAAAGATTTTGTCTGACCACACTAAGATGAATCCGCCAAGAATCAAAGCCCAGGCAACAACCTGCACGCTGCCCATAAGTTGATCGACAACGTCCTTTAATACAAAGCCGATAAGGCCCGTGGGCAGGAACGCGACGAAAAGTTTTTTATAGAATCCCCAATGGGGCAAGAAGCGTTTCCAATAAAGAACAAGGACCGACATGATGGCGCCGAACTGAATAATCACTTCAAAAGCTTTGGTGAAACTATTGTCTTCGATACCCATCACGGAGCTGACGATAATCATATGTCCTGTGGAAGAAATGGGAAGAAATTCGGTAATGCCTTCGACAATTCCCAATATCAGGGCGTGCAGATAACTCATGAAATGATCCTTGCAGTGGGTGTTAGAAATCAGCGTTTCATTCTTGAAAAGATCATCAATGGGTTCAATGTTCGATGGCTCGTGTCATGAAATTTAAGATTTATTTAAGATTTTTCTATTATTTGTGGATGAAATCTGAATATGATTTTTTTACCACGGAGGGGGTTATTATATGAAACGTGCATTATTATTAGGTGCATTGTTGTTCGGTTCACAGGCTTTTGCTGGTGAATATTTGGTGAAATACCAGAACACAAGCGCGCTCAACATGCTTAACACGATGACAATGTCTAGAGTTGCGACGATCCAAATGACGGATCACAATCCAACTGCAAGCCTTGTAAAAGTCAACATCAACAAGAACCACGAAGCACAAGCTTTGGCGTCTTTGTTGTCTCAACCTGGCGTTGAGTACGTTGTTCCTAACTTTAAATTGAAAGCTTTCACAGCTCCAGTTGATGCTGCTGCTTTGAAAGAGCAATGGGCGATCGCGAAAGTTCAAGCTGAAAAAGCTTGGCAACGTGCTGGTAACAAAGGGAACCGCAATGTGATCGTAGCGGTTATCGATACGGGTGTTGACTACAAACATCCAAACTTGGCTCCGAACATGATCCCTGGATACGACTTCAAAGAAAATGATAACGATCCAATGGATAAAACTGGTTTCCAAAACCCTGGTCACGGAACTCACTGTGCTGGCGCGGTTGGTGCGACTGGTTTGGTTGACGGCGGTATCGTAGGTTTGGCTCCTGAAGTTTCTATGATGCCTCTTCGCTTCTTGGGTGAAGATGGTTCTGGCGACTTGAACAACGCAATCAAAGCTATTGATTACGCTGTTGAAAAAGGCGCTCAAATCATCTCTGCATCTTGGGGTGCGGCGGTTCCTCGTTCACAAGCAGCTCCTCTTCTTGAGGCGATCAAGCGTGCTGATGACAAAGGTGTTATCTTTGTTGCAGCAGCGGCTAACGACGGTAAAAACAATGATAAAACAGAGATGTATCCTGCGAACAACGGGTACCCTAACTCTATCACTGTTGCAGCGTCTGGTTCTTCTGATGCAAAACCATCTTGGTCTAACTACGGAACAGCAACTGTTCACGTAGCGGCTCCTGGTGAAAACATCATGTCAACTTTGCCAAACAATAAGTACGGAAACCTTTCTGGTACTTCAATGGCGACTCCGCTTGTGTCTGGCCTTGTGGCTTTGTTGAAAGCTCAAGATCCTTCACTTTCTGGTGCGCAAATTCGTGCGATCCTTCAAACGACAGGTGCTAAAGTTTCCATCGAGACTGCATGTAACTGCCGCGTGGACGCTTACGAAGCGGTTGAGACTGTAATGTCTAAGAAAATGGTTGTCGTTCCTGCAGCAGCAACTATCAAACCTTCTGAGACTTTGGCTTTCTCTGCTCTTTACGGTAAAGCTCCTTTCAAATTCGCGAGCAGCAACGCTTCTGTTGCCACTATCGCGGACAATGGAACTTTAACTGCAGTAGCTAACGGTTCAACAACTGTGACTGTGACTGACTCTACTGGAAAAACAGCGACAACTTTGAATATCAATGTTGGTGCTAAATCTGGTGGCGGCAATCCAAATCCTCCTCCAGATGATGGTGGTGGTTTGCCTGACCCAGGTAATCCTGGTGAGCCCGGCGAATGCCCATTGGGCGATCCAATGATCTGTCAGATTATCTGTCAGATTCAGCCGGAACTTCCATTCTGCCAATCTAAATAATGGCAGACTTCAAAAGGCTCCCTTCTGGGAGCCTTTTTTATTTTCACGCACTTGTTTCCTCTTCGTCTCTTTGAGTAGAATGATAAAACTAAAACAGCAGCAGAGGTTTTATGTCTTTTTACTCTCAAATATTTCCCCATCTTAAAGTGAATCTGGCATCGTCGGTCTTGTGGGTGACTTTGGATAATCCAGAGCAAAGCAATGCGATTTCTCTTGAGATGGTGGATTCGCTGACTCAAGTTCTCAAGTACGCAGACTTTGATGCGAAAGTTCGAGTGATCGTATTGAAGGGGGAGGGAGCCTCTTTCTGTGCGGGGGGCGACGTCAAAGCCATGCAAAATAAAACGGGAATGTTTGCCGGAGAAAGCAATGAACTGCGTATGCGTTATATTCACGGCATTCAGCAAATTCCGAAATGCATCGAAGAACTATCAAAGCCGATGATTGCCATGGTTCACGGGCCTGCGATTGGCGCTGGTTGTGATCTGGCGATGATGTGTGATTTGCGCATTGGAACTGCGAAGTCCAAATTTGGTGAAACTTTTGTGAAGTTGGGGTTGGTTCCCGGCGATGGCGGGACCTTCTTTTTGCAACGAGTGATTGGTTTTTCTAAAGCCATGCAAATGTCTTTAACCGGAGACTTGGTTGCGGGCGAAGAGGCCTATCAGTGGGGGCTTTTAAACTATCTTGTTGCTGAGGCTGATCTTGAAGTGGAAACGCAAAAGCTAGCCGAAAAGATCGCGAACAATGCTCCGGTGGCTGTTCAGATGACAAAAAAGGCGATGAAGACAGCCTACTTAAGTGATCTCCAAACGGTGTTAGAGCTTTCGGCAGCCTATCAAGGGATCACGCAAAGAACTCAAGATCACTTTACGGCTTTGGAGGCCATGAAAGAAAAGAAAGCGCCCTCTTTTCAGGGGCGCTGAAACTATTTCCGATTCAAGACGGATTTTCTTAAAAGAAGACCTTCGATGCCTAAATAGAGGATGAAGCTGATTGTTAAGCCGATGCCTTTAAGAAGGGCCCAGTCTCGGGTGCTCCAAGCTAAGGCGGCCCAGACGGCAAGGCCGGTGTGAATGGCAAAGAAGAAACCGGAACGAATGGTCAAACCTTTCATTCGCGATTTAATGAAGTCAGGGAATTGATGCCCTTGTTGTTCTGCGAGATACACCAACAAAGGTTTTCCCATAAGGACAGATCCCCAAAGCAACACAGCAAAAAAGCCTTCCATCAAAGCAGGTTGAAGTTTAAACCAAATTCCCTCAGAGGAAATTAAAGAGATGCCTCCCAGAAGTAAAAGCAGTCCATTTCCAAACCAAGTGATCTTTTGAACTTTTCCGTGTTTGTAAAGTTCCCACGCGATCTCGCCGACCCCAAACACCATCCCGGCGATAAGTCCCGCCAATGTGCCGTAGTACTCTTCAATCAATGTAAAGGCGATGACGGGCAGAAGGCCCGCAAAGAAAAGTCCGGCCGCTTGATTCTTGGGATTCACAGGCGTGTTGTTCATTTCTTCGTTTCCGTAAAGTTGACAGGGCGACCTTGGGGGGGCATTAAAACTTCATCGTTTTCCATCACCAAGTTCCCGCCCACAATCGTGTGAGTCATCCAGCCGGTCACGGTCATGCCGTGGAAAGGGGTCCAGCCACAGCGACTGGCAATCCAGGAGTTGTCGATGGTTTTTACTTTTTTAAGATCCACAATTGTAATATCAGCGTCAAATCCCTGGCGCAAACGCCCCTTGTTGTGGACTCCAAAAGCGCGACAAGGATTTTCAGTTACCATCTCAACAAAGCGTCGCAGGGTCAGGCGACCGTCATGAACGTGATTGAGCATGATTGGCACAAGCGTTTGAACTCCAGGAACTCCCGAAGGGCTGCTTGGATAAGGACGTTCTTTTTCTTCGCGCGTGTGAGGGGCGTGGTCTGAGCCAATCACATCCACCGTGCCATCCAAAACCGCTTTCCACAGGCGATCCAGGTGGCGTTTTTCCCGAATGGGTGGATTTTGTTGAGCATAATTGCCTAAGCGATCGTAGCAGTCCGGAGCAAACAGGGTGAGATGCTGAGGTAAAACCTCCACCGACGCGATGTCTTTATGATCCTTTAGAAGATCCATCTCTTCTGCGGTCGAAATGTGCAGAACATGAATTTTTCGTCCTGTTTTGCGCGCAAGTCGCAACAGTCGCTGGGTTGAGTTGACGGCCGTTTCGACATCTCTCCAGACCGGATGGTAGTGGGGGTCGGCCATATCCACGGCAATGTGCTTTCGTTCGCGCAGTCGCATTTCGTCTTCACTGTGGAAGACTACGCGGCGATGTCCTTGATTTAAGATGCGTTCAAGGGTGGCGTCGTCTTCAACCAAAAGATTTCCGGTGGAGCTTCCCATGAAGATTTTTATTCCAGAACAATGAGGCAGAAGCTCCAGTTCCGCCAACTTTTCAACGTTGTCGTGGGCTCCGCCGATAAAAAAGGCGTAGTTACAGTGGGCTCGACCTTGGGCTCTTTGCAATTTTTCTTCAAACGCCTCTTGGGTCGTTGTCGAAGGGTTGGTGTTTGGCATTTCAAAAATGCTAGTGACTCCCCCTAAGATGGCGGCGCGGGTTCCGGTTTCAAGGTCTTCTTTGTGGGTCAGTCCTGGCTCGCGAAAGTGAACTTGGCTATCGATAACCCCGGGGAGGACATGAAGACCCTGGGCCTGGATTATTTTATTCGCGGGTTCACGAATCGAGTCGCGTATCTTTTCGATGCGTCCATCGCGAATGGCGATGTCCGCCTGCTGCTCTATCAGGCCGGACTCAGAAGGGTGCGGGAGCAAGCAGATTCCACCTTGAATAATTAGGTCGTAGGGGCGTAGGGACATAGTTCACCTCGGACTTTGAAATCCACGGTACCATCAAACACCTTCCAAGGTCCAGCGTTGACGGAGCTCTTGGGATAGGGGAGAATTTGAATTGTGACAATTGAAAAATTCCTCTCCTTTTGGAGTCAGCACAATACCGCCATTATTGAGGGCCTCGTCGCTCTTGTAATTTTTCTTTCACTTGTTTTGGCTTATCGCAGTTTTTTTGCGAAAAAATCCAAATCTGAAATGGTCGAGGCAGGGCAAGGCCTTGATGCGGCTCAATTAGAAAAAACTTTGCAAAAAATTCTTGAGAACCAAAGTCAGGCGGTGGCGCAAAAGCCTTCTCGCGCAGCGGCTCCCGAAGATCTTGAGATGGATATGGACCTTGATGCGTTAGAGAAAAACTCTTTGTCCTCGACAACAGAGGCTCCGGCGCAGGTGGCGGGGGAGTCTCCAGCAGAGGTGGCTCAACTGCGTATGTCGTTGGGAGAGAGTCACAAGAAAATTGAAACTTTACAGGCGCAGCTCCAAGAGGCTTTGCAAGCGGCGACTGATGCTGCCAATATGAATGCTCCGGCTGACGCTGGTGGCGGGATGAGTGCCGCAGAAAAAGAATCTTTTGCAGGAAAGATTCGAGACCTTGAGGCTCGCCTGGCTGAATATGAAATCATCAGCGAAGATATTGCAGACCTTTCGCGTTATCGTGAGGAAAATGATCAGCTCAAGAAAGAACTTGAAGCATTGAAGGCTGGCGGCGGTGCTGCGGCGGTGACTCCTCCAGCAGCTGAAGTTGTTTCAGCTCCGGAGCCAGCTCCAGAGGAGCCTCCTGCTGTCGTCGAAGCGGCGGCAGCTCCCGTTGAAGAACCAGCTCCAGTGATTGAAACTCCAGCAGCCGATGTGTCTGCGGGGGGCGCGGATCTGATTGATGATGAGTTGATGAAAGAGTTCGCTGCAGCCGTGGAAGGTCAGAAAAATCTGAGCAAAGCGGCAGAGAAGGCCGGAGACGGTTCTGAAGCTGCGAAAAAATCAGGGGATGAAACAGATCAACTGATGAGTGAGTTTGAAAACTTCGTAGCGAAAAAGAGTTAGGCCATGAATAAGATTATTGTGACCTCTGCATTACTTGCCGGACTTTCTTCAAGTGCTTTCGCGGTCGGCGTAAGACCTTCATCCAGTACTTTAACTTCAGCTATCGAAGTTCTGAATCTTCCCGGTGAAAATCGCCGTATGGTTATTCAGGGGCAAGGAGATAAACACTATCAAAACTTTATCTCCGTGGCCTTTAATGACTCTCAACCTATGAGCCTTCGTTGGCGGGCTTTGATGGCGGCAGCAGAAGCCAAAGGTATTCAGGCGACCGCGGATCTTATGAAAGCCGGTACGCACAAGCAGTGGTACATGAGAAATGCGGCTTTGATTGCCCTCAGTGAAGTGAATCCAGAGCAGGGTGAAAAGTTGGCGCAAAAACTTCTGAAGGACAAGGCCTTGGTGGTTCGTTCGGCGGCGGTGACAGTGCTAGAAAAAAATAGTTCCACGAGTGTTCGCGAACTTTTGTGGGAAGAGTTGAATCAAGGTTACAACTTCAAAAATTCGCAAAGTCTTTGGATTCGCCATCAGATCGTTGAAATTCTGGCGCAAAAGCCGATGGACCGTGAAATAAGAAGTTTTGCCCAACTTCTTTCTGATAAAGATCAGCGGGTGCATCTGCCCGCGGTTCGTGGTTTGGAAAAGTTGACAGGGATTAAGCTTGGCGGTGCACAGGAAAATCCGTCGGCTCTTGTTGGACTTTGGAAAAACTATGTCAAAAAGGAAGCGATCGAACTTTAATTCGCTCTCTTAAGGGCTTCGTTCACGATCAGCTCTCGTTCAATACGATAGAAAATGATTTTCTCTTCCAAACCATCACTTTCCATGGGTTCGGGTTCAGAGAAGAAATCTCGTAAAATCTCCATCTTCTTATCGACGGTCACGCGCACGGATTCACGTCCTTCGGCTTTACCGCGAGCAAAAGTCAGGATCAGCTTATAGCGGATGCCGCTCGAAGGGGGGCGCTGTTCGTTGGGTGGAAGCCAGCCATCGATACCCTTGATGTATTCGGTTTCAATAATTCCGGTGTCTTGGTTTTCTTGAGCAATGGGGTACTTCAGAACCGAGTGAGCGGCTCTCCAAACCGAGTCGTAAGAGGCAAAGAAAACTTTTTGTTTATTGATTTGCGCCATGCGCGTATGTGCGGAAGGCTTTTTGTCAAACAAGCTGCACCCAAAAAGAGTGCAGCCTGTGAAAATCACAAGTCCAAGAAGGATTTTTCTAGAAAGAGATTGAGCTGTGTGTGACATGTGTTGCGGCTTCGATCATAGCAGGTCCCACCGGCACTTGTGAAGCAGTTTGGGAGCCTACGAAATTAACCTCCCAGCGTTTCTTTCCAGGGATCGCTGTATCTTCCGGCCATTGGGGAAGCTTCATGCGCTCCAGCCAATTTTGTGAGTAAACTTCCCACTGCGGATGAAGGACTTTCACTTTGGCCGTTCCTTGCACCACTTCCTCCACCTTGGAAAGAATCGAGTAAGTCGCAATCGGATTGACGCCGTCTACAGAGTTAAACTTAGGCATTAAGACTTCCCCATCGCTAGCAATGGTAGGATCGGGGATCAGCGGAAGCATCTTGGGGGCAACGCCAGAAACAAATGGAAGCAAAGTCGCGCTCATGCGATCGCCACCGCTTTTCATGTCTGCGGTTTTTTTCAGCACTCCCAGGATCATTTGTTCTGAATCTGGCATGGTGTTCAGAGTCAGTTTTTGTCCTTGAGAGGTCTTCTTCACGTCTGTTGGGATCATGTAACCTGATTGATTGGCGATCCCCACGGCCAAGAACATTTCGTCGGCGCGGAATTGAGGGGCGACCAGCCCTTTCGAGTCCGTGAAGTTGATTTCACGGGTGGGCATATCCAACTTTGTTTGGGCTGATTTCACTTCGATATCGCGAACGGCTCCACCATTGATTTTGAAATCATTGATGAGCTCATAAAATTCGGCTCCGTTTCTGAGAGCATCGACCGTTGACTTAAACGGGAAGCGTCCACGAGCCGCAAAAACGCGGTTCACACCCGTCTGACCGTAATAAATGCGGTAAGTGGGTTTATCCAAAGTGATTGTGAATAAAGAATATTTCTCACTTTGACGAGGCAAAGAGATGTTTGCCGGAACATCGATGTCCTGACCCATAGCTGTGATGCGATCGAATTGGGGGCTGATCACATTATTAATGTCGAAAGCCATCAAATCGAGTTTTGAGAACGCGGGCATCACAAGACCGAAATCAACAAGACCGTCTTTGTCTTGGATGGGGAGGCCTTGAGTGCTGCCGCGAACTTCGTATTGAGTTTTTGTGGGTTGCAGGCGCAACTTGATCGTCAAAGCGCCGGGTTCCTGTCCCATATAAGTGCTGCGCACATAACCGGGAGCTTGTACGGTGACGGTGAGTGGCGTCGTCCATGCCGCAGGGATTTCCACTTGGCCAGAATTGTCGGTGGTGAGGAAGTTGCCTTCAAAAGGGGCATTGAGAGCATCACCGATCAGAATCTGAGCCCCCGCAATGGGTTGATCATCCGTAGATTTAATCGTGATAAGGTTTGCTTCCTGGGTCCAGAACAGACCCGCAACGCCGTCGGAACCTGGCTTTTTTGGCTTGGAATCCTTGGAACAGCCAATAAGCAGCGCCGGCACAGCCAGTGCCATCATGAGTTTTTTCATAGTAATTTCCCCCTCCATGGTGGTTTTCTTACATCCTCTGTTATTGCATTGTGGAAATAGGGGGGAGGTCAAGACCTAAGGCGAGGTTGTGGGCAAAAAATTAAAAAAGCCACTATAACGCAAAGCCCATCATTGACATAACACACGCCCCCAATTAAAAATCCTGTCTCACGCAAAAGGTGCCTGGTTCTTTTTTAGGTACCCAGCGCGTTACAGTGTGGTGGGGTAGCTCAGCTGGTTAGAGCAACGGAATCATAATCCGTAGGTCGGCGGTTCAAGTCCGCCTCTCACTACCAATTTTTAAATGCCTGGCTTACGCCGGGCTTTTTTTTGCCCAAAATTCGTGAGTAGAACCTATCTAAAGGAACAGTATGAGTACTGAACAAAAGATTGAAAGCGATGAGCAAAGAGTTCGATCGGTTCCCTTCACTCAACTGTTGGTAGATTCAAAAAGTTCTAAAAAGACAAGCAGTTAGCACTCTCAATCGATAGTTTTTAAAGTTCCGATATCCGAAAGCCCGCCTCTGGACAAGCTTTCCGGTTCCGTTCATACGTTCTGTAAACCCATTTGTATAGCCATTTTCAAAATATCTTATGATCTCATGTTTCCATCTTTTAAAGGTTCGAAGGAGTCTTTGGACTTCGTCTAAAGACGACCGAGCCATGTCGCTAAGTAGGCGGTGGAACGCAACGCTGGCGCGAGCAAAGCCCTTAACTCGGTAGAACTCATAAATACGCTCCTTTAAGCGATAAAGCTCGTTGAGCTTGTCATGGTTTTTTAAATAGCGATCAATATCGACACGAACAAAGTAATCAAGATTCTTGCGATTACAAAGAAGCTTTCGACGCGTCGAGAGCTCTTGGCGGTGCCCATGAATATCCTTTCCGGCCTTCATGATTGAAGGCGTGATCAATCTTAAAACGTGAAACTTATCAGCGACGATCATGGCATTGGGAAAGAACTTACGCACAAAACTTCGGTAACTCGATGACATGTCGATCACGACGACTTTGACGTTTTCTCTGCCGGGAATTTCACAAAGTTGTTCTTCTAATGCTCTTCGGTCTTTGCCATGGGCTACTTCAAACATCTTTTTATTCTTTAAATCCGTGAATACGCTTACGAACTCGGTGACTCCATTTTTACGACGGAAAAAATGCTCATCAAGTCCAATAACTTCAGGCCATTTCATGCGTTGCTTGTGTTCTCGTAGTTTGACTTCAAGTTGCTCGTAGCAAATCTTATAGACGAAGCCATGCGAAACACTATGGTTACGACTAACGGTCGAAAGATCTTTTGAAGTTCCGCAAGCCTTGGCAACAGCAGTTCTAAAACGTTGTGTAGTCCTTCTTCTTGGCCATATTCCTGGAACAGGCTCAGTAAAGGTTTTCTTGCAATCCTTGCAGTACATTCGATGCTTATGGATTTTAAGCCAGAGCACTACCGTTCTAACAGATTCTTCACGAACCGTAGTGGTGCATTTGCCTGATTTTATGGTTCTTAATGAACCACAGCGCAAGCAGGGGCATTCTGAAGGGACTTTCCGGGCTTCCCATAGGTAGCCACCCCTACAAGCTTTCATGGATAAAAGTTTTAGGTGATTCCCGAGTAAAAATGTATTTAGATGCTCATTGAGCATAGGTCCTTTTCCTTTCTTACTATTCGTTCTCGACAAACAAATCGTATCGAAAAAGAGGACTTATGCTTATCTTTTTTGACTCAATGCCTTATCTGGTTAAGTGGGAAGAACC
>JANJTG010000130.1 GCA_024711265.1 Bdellovibrio sp.
CCGAGTTTCCTATCGAAGAAAGATTACTCCCCGCATTTGAAGAATACGTCTGCGTTGGGCAAGCTAACGAATGGCAATTAACTCGAAAACCCGGAGCCTTCGCAGGTGAACTCTTCCGTAAATAATTCAAGGCTAACGATAAGGAATAACAACCGCAGAGTTCCATAGCAACAGTTCAGATTGACCGCACTAACACAGGAACAAAGCTCCAGGATGGCGGTTCGATAATCGTCGATTAAGGGGCACCATTCCTTCTCTCTTGCGCTTCAGACAGTCCTCGCTCGGTTATAATTGTCACTTCGATTGGAAATTTTTGGCTCGATGCCGTTACGTCGTTATTACTTCGTTCTTTTTTTGCTGCGGAACTTGCGCAAGAGTGAAGGAATGGTGCTCGGTTACATCTTTAAGATGTAGCTGTAGTGCTCTCTATTTAAACCGGGCATGACGTTCCGCGGGGTTAGAGCCATTAAATTTCTATACAGGTGTGGCCTTATGACAGCTGATGATTTCAAATTGCTCACATCGCGATTAGAGCTAGGGCCTCTTCGATTTGATGGCGGCGATTTCTGTAGCTAAGCATTCGGAAAACACTAGCCCCGCTGATTTTGTTCTAACGATCAATGTTAAGTGAATTGGTAAGCAGGGAGTTTATAGATTCCTCTGTCCATCCAGCTTGTTGAGCGGCATTGATTTCATGTAGACAGGACTTTCTCAAGCCTTCAACGGTGAAAGAAGTTTTAACGTTCCCCGTAAGTTCTCTCCAAATTTGATTTTCAGTCTGAATTTGTGCAACACATTTTATAAGATTCATTGTCTCGTCTGCTTTAGAAGCACCTGGATGAAGGACGATCGAAAGCATTAACGACAACGTAAGAATTGCGGTTATCTTTTTCATGGAGGCTCCTTGGTAGATCTCTTTATATTGCGATAAGGGTGCCAGGTCTCAAGCATACATAAATTCGTTTAAGGAAAAAATAAGGTGTATAAAGGCTTTACAAAGTGACGATTGGGTTGTCGAACTTTTAGGCGCTGTAAGGTGGGTTTAATCAACTAGCACGTTCAGAAGTGACGCGATTCAAATATGCGCGCCAGAGTCTTTCGTAGTTCCGGAATCGACTTTATGCGTAGATATCTATTCTCAGTTCGCGATCGTTAAATTTGATTATCAATATAAATTCGCAACTTCAAATACCTATGGGAACTATGGATATCAACTCAAACTTCCTTATTACATTGTAGACGGCCCAAAGTTGACTGATGAAGCGGGTCTTTACTCAAGCAGAGCGGATCGCTACTACTCCGAACAAGATGTGGAGGTTCACTTCGAGATGGACCTTGCGACTTCGAAAGCAGTCCTCACAGAGGAATTTAACAACACAAAATATGAATACACCTGTGTCGAGCAGTAAAATTGTTCTCCAGTCTTAAGCTGGTGGTAATATCTCAAGTAAAAAAGCAGACTTTTCAGTCAGCTTTTCCACTTCAGAGTTCGGATCGACTATTTAAGGGCAATAAATATATCCGCCTCGGCGGCCTTTGGATTTGTGGCTCGTTCGCCATAAACTTCAATATCATAAGAGTATTTTCTATTTAGTTCTGATTTTGCGGCTAGATCCCAAATATGTTTCCATGCTTCAACAACGATTCCTGGCATTTCACCTTGTCGAGTAGTTAAATGAAAATATTTTTCGGAAGGAATGCTTATCAGCTCCATGCCCGGAGGCGGTTTGCTGCCGGGAGCAACTCTTGCGCCAATAACTAAAGAGTAAGGGGCGTTAGCGTCACTTTCATAATCATGATAGATGGCAACGACATCTTGATCGAGTCTTCCTGGTATCTTGCTTAGGATTTGTTCAGAATAGAGTTTACCCCACAGGGCCGGAATTTTTCCAGACCCGTTCATTTCTTCGGAGTTTGACGTGCGGGTCTTGATGCCGATAACTTGAAATGCTTCGAGGGAGGTTTCCTGTTGTTTCATTTCTTTATTTTCCTTTTTTAGCCAATTGAGATATGTGACAAGAGAGCCAAGTTCAGCAAAGCTGCAATAGATGGATTCTGCCAATAAAACCCAAAGTTTCCAATCTTCAAACGAACATATTCACGCTGTTTTTCTGATTTTTACTAAAGCTAGGGGATGACCTTGGATGCGCATTGCTGCGAAGCTTGAAAATGAGGAAGTATTGGGGCCTGCTTAGTGGAGGTGGGGGATTTATGAAGGATATCTATCTAGGATCTTGTCTGTGTGGGCAAGTGAAGTATGAAGTTGAAGGTGGGTTCGAGAGTTTCTATTTGTGTCACTGCAAGTATTGTCAGAAGGATACGGGGTCTGCACACGCAGCTAATTTGTTTTCTACGAATGCAAAGCTAAAATGGGTCAGTGGGGGAGATAAAGTTAGAACTTACAATATCCCATCGACAAGGCATTTCAAAAGTTTTTGCGAAGTTTGTGGGGCTGCTGTTCCTAACGAACAAATGGACGGGAAGCTACTAGTTGTTCCAGCAGGAAGCCTCGACAGTGAGATCGCAATAAGGCCGAATGCCCACATCTTTTGTTCCAGCAAAGCTTGTTGGGATGAGGGCTTTGAAGTCCTTAAAAAGTTTGAGAAATTTCCTTCCTAGGGGGGGGCTAATGGGCCGCGCCTTAGACCACCTGTCTGTCATGTCCGCCTAACAATTAGCGCTTGTTGTAAGCCAAAGTGAGTTTAAATAGGGTTTGAAATTGAAATTACGTGGTATGAGGAGTGCAAAAGGGTTCTGTCGGGCAGTTTATTAATTATAACGAAAGGAACTCTTTTATGAACAAAATGAAGCTTTTCAAGGCCTCAGCGCTACTCTGTCTTGCGTTTTGCGGAACGCTTTCGTGGGCAGACGAATCTTTTCCAATTTATGGCTCCGCAGCACCAACTAAAAACTCCCTGGGGTCCATTTGTGATGAGACCTGGGGTGATTGTGTTATGAATCCATATTCCTACGGCGAGGTAGTTAAAGCAGCCGAATTTCCAAGATTTGATTATGGTGCGACGATGACTCTCAGTCGTTCGGTGCGTTTCGATGTTAAGGAAAATGTAAAGACTCTTATTAACTTCAAAAATATGCATGTAAATATGGAGCTTCGCTGGGGACTTGATGATACTCGGTCACGAACTTTGAAACCTCGTACTTTTAAGATTAAGACGGTGTATCTCGATACCTACCGGAATCTTGTTATTGAGGTTGCCGGGGATTCGGCTGTTGATAAGATCGTTGTTCGCGATCAAAGCTTAGATACCTCTGACACATTCCGAAAGCTGGCTGTTCTCAACGGGAATATCTGGGATCTGCATCCGGAGTTCATTCAGGCTCTTGAATCGGTAGGTATGACCTTCAAATTCCCCGAAGCTAGGGATTTTTAAGAGTAGTTATTAAAAATGAAAAGAGGGTGGAATTTCCCCCCTCTTTTTCTTTTTCAGAGAGATTTTTTGAAGTGCTCCATGTCCTCGGGAAGGGGGCATTCAATGGTCATTAGCTGTTGAGTGAAGGGATGCGTAAACTCCAAGCGAAGGGCGTGCAGCATAAGACGAGGAGCTTTGGGTGAAGGATAGATGTCGTCTCCGTAGATACCAAGACCCTCCTCGGCAAGATGAACGCGGATCTGGTGCATCCTCCCAGTCCGAGGTTTGGCTTCAATCAAAAGACCTTTTCTGTAGGTCTCTATTCTGCGAAATAAGGTATGCGCCTTGTCGCCTCCCGAGCGAACTGAGTGCATTTTCATTTTCTTTAAAACAGGATCACGAGTTTCTGCCAAGTGATTTTGCACTTCCCAGTTTTCAGGGGTTTTTCGAAATTGAGTGAGGCAGAGATAGGTCTTCTGAATAAGATGTTTCTTGAACATCTTTGCCAAGGGTTCATTGGCGGTCTTACTTTTTGCAAAGATCATCACCCCGGAGGTGTCGCGGTCCAGGCGATGATGAAGAGCCAAATATGAATCTGCACCACGCTCTGTTTGGAGCTGTTTTTTTAAAAGAGTGAAAAAATCCGGTCGTCGTTTATCAACAGTGGGCTGTGAGGGGAGGCCTGCTGGCTTTTCTGCGGCTAGAAAGTACTCGTCCTCGAAGAGAATCTTAAAGATCATCTCTTGTTGATCATGCAGAATTCAAGATTGTTATTGATGTATTGACGTTGTTCTTCGATTTCCTCTTTAGAAAGGCGGAAATCAGAAATATTGCAGTTATAGTTCGTCACCACTTCATGGATGGCTTGAACTTCATCTGTCGTCATATTGAGCTTCCAGATTAACTTAATCGCCAGCCAGTCTTTAACGTACTGACAACGATAAGAAAGTTCAGACGGCAGGTATTTGTCGGGAGCGCGATCTCCTTTAGACGTGTTTTCACGAACCGTCGAAGGGATGAGGTGATTACGGTAACCCATGTAGTTCGCGTAAAGGCAGCGTGTTTTGTAGTCCCACTGCCAAGCTCCTGCTAGGTAGGCGTGCTTCAAAGGAACCATATGATCAATTTGGATGTCCTTAGAAGATGTGAGCTCTTGATTTGAATAAGGATCTAGCCACTTGCCAGACTCAACTACACAGTTGCGTTGATTGCGGAAAGTAACATCTTGTTCGCTATCACGAACCAGAACTTTCGCGCGTGTATTCATGCAAGTGTCATCCGTAGGGTCATTGATCCAGCGACCAAAGTGAAGTTTACGCATGTAGTTTTCAA
Organism: Bdellovibrio sp.; assembly: GCA_024711265.1. Taxonomy (GTDB): domain Bacteria; phylum Bdellovibrionota; class Bdellovibrionia; order Bdellovibrionales; family Bdellovibrionaceae; genus Bdellovibrio. The sequence goes on from JANJTG010000130.1 coordinate 4,704, forward strand.
TAGGCTGTGGACGGTCTTCGCTATGAAGGGTCCATTTCAACAAATTGATCAGAAGTTTCTTGGCTGCTTGAATAAATTGGTCGGGGCCAAACTCGGTAGAAAACTCATTAAAGCTGTTGTGAGATACTTTGCGTCCGGTTTCAGAATCGAGATTTCTTTCGTCAATCGTGTAGTATTCGCGATAAACAGGCTCATTTTTGGGGGCGGCAGCGCTGGACAATGACTGCGCGCGGGCAAAGCTTGCCAACGACAATACCAAGATAATCATCCATTTAAATGATTTCATCGGGTCCCCCTCCGTGAATCGGAATTATTAAGCCCCAGATCGAATTTAGATTCAACAAAACAATGTGTTAGGATTTGGTTGATTTTACACACTCTGCATTAAGTCTTATATAGCAGGTGAATTTGCATGTTTTTTACTCAAATTTAATAATCGCTGTTTCATAAAACGACCCTCATTGTGAATATAATATAGGCAGAGGGTGGGGGGTCTAAAGGTAGGGGGCGAGTTCTTTCCTTGTCTCGTAGGGTCTAATGTCGCTAAGCTATTGATATTCAACATAGGAGAACCCCATGAATTTTAAAATGATCGTTTTGACATCTGTAGCGGCTTTGATGATGGGAGCTTGTGCTCACCGTGGACACCACAATTGCAGCAGCTGCTCGGGCAAAGAAACTAAAAAAGAATGTGCGACTGGCGAATGCCCCATGGACAGCAAAAAGAAGTGCGCGGAATGTGAAAAGTCCGAAGGCGCTGCAGCTAAGTAAACTGTTTATTTTTAGCGTCTAAATTTTAAAAACCCCTGTAATCACAGGGGTTTTTTTGTTTTTTTATGATACTTATTTTGGTTTACATGGGGCCTCAATCAAACGATTAAAACGTTTGATTAAATCATTTGATTGAAATACCGTACTCTCATGACCTCACTAAAAGATTTAAGCCCGGAAGAATTGGGGCCAAGACAAAAAATTATCGAAGCGGCTACGATTTTGTTCGCCCAAGAGGGGTTGCATGGAACGAGCACCCGGGATATCGCCAAAGAGTCGGGCATGAATCTCAGTCTTATTAGCTATTATTTCGGTGGCAAAGAGAATCTTTATAGGACCGTGATCCAGGAGTTTGTTCAAAGCGTTTTCTCGCAAATTGAAAAAGTCATAAATGAATTCGAGCAAGATGAAGTCAGTGCAAAATCTATTGAACGAGCGATTCGTTCTTTGATTGATACTCTTATAGATATGCGCATTGCAAATCCTCACGTCGCGAAGATCATGACTCGAGAGAAACTTTCGGGTTTACCTTTTTCTCGAGAGATCCATGAAACCATGTTGACCAATGCGGGAGAAAAAATTGAATCTATTATTTCTCACGGTCAAAAAGCGGGTGTCGTGAATAAGAAAATCAATCCACGCTTTTTCCTTATTTGTCTGGTTGAGGGCATCATGGGTTACTTCAATATGCTGGATTGCCAGTGCTCTTGGAATAATGGGCTTTATGAGATGCCCGAACAAAGAAAAGAATTTACGAATCAAATTTCGATGCTGTTTTTGGAAGGGATTTTGAAATGAAAAAGGGAACCGTGATCGGTTTGTTTTTTTTAGTGTGGCAACCTCAGGCATTTGCCATGAGTCTGCAGGAATTTTTAAAGACTGTTGAAAGCCATCATAAGGGCGTGCAGTCATATGAAGTGTCTAAGGGGGCTTCGGAAGACCGCAAAGAAGCCGGGGATATTGAGCTAGTTCCTGTTTTTACCGCAGGATTAGGGTACTTGAATGACAAAAGTCCCTTGGGGCAGTTCGTTCAATTTGGTGCCAGTCAGACCACGGCGAAGGATTTAAAATTGGGTTTGGCCAAAAAATTCTCGACCGGAACCAGTGTGAGTCTCACGGCAAATGCCAGCGAGATTGAAAACGAAGGAACTTTGTTGAACCCCTCTTTTGGGAAGTTTGCCTACGGTTCCATGGGACTAGGGGTGAGTCAGTCTTTATGGAAGAATGCCTTTGGAACAGCGACACGTCTTCGTTGGGAACGTCAAGACGCGGTCACC